>NZ_CAKZMP010000381.1 GCF_937128705.1 uncultured Kiloniella sp.
CCCTGGGCGAATAACGCCGCCAACAGTATTACGTTTGAGTTCTTTGATCGTTCCGCGTACAGGGGATCTGATATCTGTTCGCTGGACAGTATCAACACCTGCCGCAACCCGTTCGCTTAATGATTTCATCTCGGCACGTGACCTGTTTAGCTCGTCAGAGACTTCGGCCTTTGTGGTCAGGACCATTTCATTAATGCGTTGTTTTGCTTCGAGTGTAGCGCCTTCAAGACGTGGCAAACTTGTCCGAAGGGTTTTAATTTCACCTTCGAGATCTGCGACCTGTCGATCAATACGAATAAGCTCGAGCCTTGGTGAGATACCTTTATCCACAAGTGGCTTTGTAATGTTACGTTCTTCGCGTGCCAATGCCAACGAATTACGGAGTTGCCCTATACGGCTTCGCACTTCGGCAACCTCTTGACGACGTTGACGGGATTGGTTTTCCAGGACCTTGATTTGCGCATCCTGCTGGAGCTTACGTGCATTAAAGAGCGAGGTTTGATCTGCAACCTGATCCGGTGCGTTCTCTATTTCGGCTTCGGTGTATTCAAGTGGCGTGTCATTAAGCTCTGCTGTAAGTCTTTTGACCGTTGCAGACAGAATTTTTAACTGCTCGTTAGAATCTTTCACATTGGACGTTGCTTGCGAGTTGTCAATCCGAAGCAGGATGTCCCCTTTTTCGACAATATCCCCTTCCTGAACCATAAGTTCGGTAATGATACCACCTTCGAGGTTCTGGATAATTTGGGTTTTTTGCGCTGGAATAAATGTGCCTTCACCGCGCGTGACTTCGTCAAGTTCAGCCATACTTGCCCATGTTCCGAAGATTACGAAAAACATAAAGGCAGTGAAAGTGAGTGTGTAGGCAATACGGCGTCCCTTACGCATGGTTGCCGCGTGTAGGTCCGGAGCAAATAGTAGATCTTCGTCCTTTTTAGACATGGAAGACATGATGGCCTTTATCCTTGTGTCTTATTTTTTATCTGATGGTTCTCAGGTAGCTTTTAATCGTCAGAAATTTATCCGGCGCTGGCTCGGATTTGTCCCTGTTTCAAGGCTTCAAGAACCTCAGCCTTTGGTCCGTCAGCGACGATACGTCCACTGTCAACAATAACCAGGCGATCAACAAGCGTTAGCAGTGAACTACGGTGCGTTACGAGTACGAGTGTTTTGCCAACAACAGCGGATGCAAGACGTTGCTTGAAAGCAGCCTCGGATGAGTTGTCCATACCACTGGTAGGCTCATCCATTAACAGGATTGGCGGATCAAGAAGTAATGATCTTGCAATAACAACCGCTTGTCGCTGCCCCCCTGAAAGGGACATACCGCGTTCACCAACCTGAAGGTCAAATCCATGAGGATGCGTTTTCAGGAAGTCTGTAACACCAGCAAGAGATGCGGCACGAAGAATTGTCTGATCATCTACATGCGGGGCACCGAAAGAGATATTTTCTTTTACAGAACCAAAGAAAAGATAGTTATCTTGTGAAACGTAACCGATGTTTCTACGTAAATCAGCTGGATCAATCTGGCGAATATCTGTGCCATCCGCAAGAACTGACCCTTCAGCCGGGTCGTATAGTCCGAGAGTAAGTCGAGCGATTGTCGATTTACCCGAACCAATCCGCCCGAGAATGCCGACACGCTCGCCTGGTTTGATTTTCAGGCTGACATTATCCAGTGCTTTTACTTCTTGCCCAGGATAGTTGAAGGTCACTTTTTTGAGCTCAATTTCCCCACTTAGACGTGGGCGATGTAGATAAGTTTTATCTGCTGAACGTTCAACTTCAGAGCTCATAATGTTATCAAGTGACTTCAACGCAACACGGGATTGTTGTAATCTTGTCAGCATACCAGCAATGGTGCCAAGAGGGGCCAATGCTCGGCCGGTTAGCATGCTCGATGCAACCAATGCACCCATTGTCATTTCTTTTTCAATGATCAGAAAAACACCGACGATTACGACAACAACAGTTGTCATCTGAATGGAAAGTTGAGCAAAGGTTGTTGAAATACCCGACAAGAGCTTGGCTTTACCTGCTGAATCCGCGGTCAAACCAACAAAACGTTCCCATGATCGTTGAATACGGCCTTCGGCCGCTGTTGTCTTGATGGTCTCAAGTCCATCAATTGTTTCGACTAATAAAGCGTGCTTTTGGCTGGATTCCTTGTGGGTTTTTTCAATAACTTTACGCAGTGGAATTTGAAGAAACACGCCAACCAGAATAACCAAAGGCACAACAATCAATGGTATGACAGCGACCTGAGGTGCTGCAACAATGGAAATAATCCAGATAAAGAGGAAGATAAAAGGTAGGTCGATAAGAGCAACCAAAGTTCCGGACGTAAAAAAGTCTCGGAGTGATTCAAATTCCCGAAGATTGTTGGCCATAGCCCCGGTAGAAGGGGGCTTGTTGGACAGTTTCATAGCCATTAATTGTTCGAGTAATCGGCTGGCGATGATGACATCTGCATTTTTTCCTGCGACATCAACCAAATAAGTCCGCAGGTTCTTCATGATAAATTCAAACAAGAAGACTGTGGTGACACCAATGGCTAACACAACCAGTGTCGCGCTGGCCCCGTTCGGTACAACGCGGTCATAGACGTTCATCACAAACAGAGGACTGGCGATTGCAAAGAGATTGATCAAAATCGATGCCAACATGACATGACTATAAATTGGCCAAAATTTGAGGAGCGTTCCCCAGAACCAGGCTTTTGGTTTTTTTAACTGAATATCAGATGCACGAGAATCAAACTTGTATTCTGTTCGTGCGAATATGGCATAGCCTGTGTACTGTTCTTGCAACTCGGCTGTTGTGATTTCTCTTTGGCCGCGGCCTTCAGGGATAGCGATATTCGCCTTACCTGATTTTGTATAGTTGAGAAGAATACAGGCGCCACCTTGTTTAAGGAGGACAACACAAGGAAGAGTAACGGGCTGAATATCTTCGATCTTTGCCCGACGTACGGTGCGTGCGGTCAGACCGGCGCGTTCCGCAGCTCTAACAGCCAGATCTGGCGTGAAATGCGCATCGCTATGAGGAAGACCTGCTTTTAATGCTTCGACCGAAATAGGTCTTTGCATCATTGAAGCAAGCATGTGCACGCATTCCAAAAGTGGATCTTCAAAGTTTACCGATCCGGGATCAACCTGCCACTCTTCTTTTGGCGGTACGCCATCTTCAATCACGTCCGTAGGTTTAAGAGCTTCTTTTTTCTGCTCTTTCGCCTTTTGGTCTTTTGCGGAACCCTTTTTAGTGCTTTTGGGTTTGCTCGCCGTATTATCAGAACTCATTCTATCCCCGTTTCCCCCGAAAAACAGAATCCACAACCCTAAGGGAGTTTAGGGCCTTGGCTTAAATTTGTTTGTTCTATCTGTTAACCTTATTTTCAGTGCATAGATTGCCTGTTTAAGGTTAACGAATAGTTGAGTAAGACCGCCTGGTTCTCTATTTTTAAGCAAAATAATCTTAAATATTTCAAGAATTAAGCGATAATACAAAATAATATAGAGGCTTCATAGCATACTTCGTAGATAAGACCAAAGAATGACGAGCAGTAAAAAGTACGTAGAAATACGAACCCAAAAAGCCAGTGCTACGGGGCTGCTGACTTGGTTGAAACATTTCTAGTCAGATAGCTGGAAAGCGTTTGGTTACTGTGCGGTTGCCTCTTTCAAAAAGGTGAGCAGGTCTTCTATCTGTGTTTCTTTCTTTAAACCGGAAAATCCCATTTTAGTCCCCGGGACAAATGCTCTTGGTTTCTTTAAAAATAATGCCAAGTTTTCCTCTGTCCAAGTGAGTCCGGAGGCTGTCATCGCTGGAGAGTACTTATACCCTTCGACGCTTGCTGCAGGACGACCGAATAACCCTGCCAAATCGGGTCCGATTTTGTTCTTTCCAATGGAATGACAGGCTTTGCATTTGTTAAAAACCTTTTTACCCGCAACAGTATCCCCTGCTGATACCTGCCCCGTGAAAAGTGCGATGGCTGTTGCCAAGACAATCGCGAGAGCTTTAAAGCTATTATGTAAAGATATTGGCAAAGAATATTCTCCCCTGTTTAAAACGGGTTCATTTGAAGTAGGAAACCTGTTTTATTTATTGTTTTTTAGATCCATGAGCATCTTACGCTTAGGAGTGTATCATGCCGGGGAAATTTTAACTTGTCTGTAAAGTCTCGCGAATTCGTGATGATGTGGGAACAATTGTTATCAGCGCCACAAACAAAAACCCGGGCAACAAAGGCCCGGGTTTTTCGTGATCTCGCTGTACCGTTTAGCTGTTTTCTTTTAGGTAAGCGATAAGGTCTTCAATCTGTTTGTCTTTCTTCAATCCGCCAAAAGACATTTTTGTTTTAGGAACGAATTTTTTAGGTTTTTTGAAAAACTCGGCCAGATTTTCTTCGGTCCATGTGATGCCAGAAGCACTCATGGCTTTCGAATACTTATATCCTTCAGAAGAAGCTGCGGCTTTTCCGACGATACCATGAAGATTTGGACCAATTTTGTTTTTTCCACCTGCGTCAATCGTGTGACAGGCTTTGCATTTCTTGAAGACTTTTTTACCCGCAGCGGCATCGCCAGCTTGGGCGGCGCTAAGGCTAAGACCTAATCCAATAACAAGGCCCATGGCCATGGTGGCGATTTTTGCCATAGTTACTCTCTCCTGAATTGTACATGTTGTTTAGTTCTACTGGTTAAAGATTATGCCAGTAATAACTTAGCGAACCTTAAACATTAAATAATCTCTAGTTAGCTATCTTTGTGCAACTTATACCAATAGATCTGTTTAAGAATTGATTATGCTCAATTTATCCTGCTTATGAGCTTTTTTCACCTTAATTTTATCGGTGCGTGCGGTAATGTCGCAGTTTTATGCAAGGCGATTAATGGCGTCTTCAAGTTCTGAGAAAGCGTCTATGATTACATCGGGATTCTGTGCTTTCGCTGCCTCAGTCCCGTAGCCATGGGTGAAAAGAATAGATGGTATCCCTGCATTTTTTGCGACCAGAACGTCATTAACGCCATCGCCAATCATAATAGCCTGCGCTGCGCTTACACCTGATTCGTTCAAAAGGTTTAGGACATGGGCGGGGTCTGGTTTTTTTACGGAGTAGCTATCACCGCCGACAGCTTTATCGAAAATATTATGAAGATTGAATTCATTCATGATCTCAATAGTTGGCGCAATGGGTTTATTGGTACAGATCAAAAGCTTCCAACCTTGTGCTTTTAGGCTTTCTAAAACCGTTCGGCAGTTGTCGTAAAGATGAGTTTCGACAATCAGATTGTCTGAATATATCTCAAGGAATTTTTTAACTTTCTCTTTGAGTTCTTGTTCTGACAGTGCAGATCCTGTTGCTGCGTACCCGCGTTCGACTAGCTTTGTCGCGCCATCACCGATCATTGACTTTACTTCCATCAGATCCGGCTCTCTGCGTCCCTCACTTTTTAAGAGAATTTGTAAGGATAAGGCGAGATCGGGTGCACTCTCAATAAGAGTACCATCGAGATCGAAAACAAGTACATTGCGTTTGGTCATGTGGATTAGGCTTACTTTGGTTGTTGGGGAGGGTAATCAGGTGGGGTGTTGTAATGAGAAAGTTAAACTGAGCTAATCTTTACTGCAACGGTTGTTAAATAAAAACTAACTGATTTTGTGGCGTGTAATAAATCGAAATATTGTGTAACACACAGAAATAAATGGTGATTTGAGCTGTAATTTTTTTTGTGTCAGCTTCTGCATGCTATATTTTACCTGCTTTTGTCGGAACGACACGTTCTAATGGTTGATCCCAAGAGAAGCAGGGGGTAAGCACTGTGAAAGCATTTAACGAACTGTGATCCTTAGGATCCCCGAGATTAATGAATACCAGAGATCGATGACTGAACGTAAACTCGCTGTGATTGTGTTGGCTGCTGGCCAAGGCACCCGAATGAAATCAGATATGCCAAAGGTCCTTCACTGTTTGGCAGAAAAACCAATGCTGTCGCATGTTCTGGGCGGCGTTGAAACACTTTCCCCTGATCGCATTGTTGTCGTCGTTGGTCCTGATGCTCAGGCCGTGGAAAAAGCAGCTGCACCACATGAGATCGTTGTTCAGGTTGATCGTCTGGGAACGGGACACGCTGTAAAACAGGCCTTTGAAGCGCTGGGTGGGTTTTTTGGTCCCGATGATCAGGCGGACATTATGGTCATCTTTGGGGATACACCGCTCATTCAGCCTGAAACCTACCAAGCTATGCGGACGCAAAGGTGTGCGGTAAATGGACCAAAGCTTATTGGTCTTGCTTTCCGTCCTAAAGAAGCGGGTCGCTATGGCCGGGTTAAGCAAGATAGTGATGGCCGCGTCATGGGCATCATTGAACACGCAGATGCAACGGACGAAGAACGCGCGATTGATCTGTGCAATGCTGGGATTTTGTTAGGGGATGGCCCAACAGTACATCGCCTGATCAATCAGCTAGATAATAATAACGCCCAAGGGGAGTATTATCTTCCGGTGATTTTCGATTTCGCCTACGCAGAAGGTCTGGATACCCGTGCGGTTGAGGCAAGTGAAGAAGAAGTTATGGGCGTTAATTCCCGTCAGGAGCTGGCGGTTGCGGAACGCATTTTGCAAAAACGTTTGCGTGCGGCGGCGATGGCTCAGGGTGTTACCTTGATGGACCCAGAGACGACATGGCTTTCAACAGATACACAATTTGGTCGGGATATTATTATCGAACCTTCTGTTTTTATCGGTCCCAACGTTTCTATTGCTGATAACAGCCATATCAAAGCTTTCAGCCATCTGGAAGGTGCTGTCATTGGTGAAGGCGCTGCCATTGGTCCGTATGCCAGACTACGCCCGGGTACAGTAATTGGAAAAGGTGGCAAGGTTGGTAACTTTGTTGAGACTAAAAATGCTGTTCTTGGTGAAGGCGCCAAGGCCAATCACTTAAGCTATATTGGTGATGCCGAAGTTGGCGCAAAAGCCAACATTGGCGCGGGAACCATTACCTGTAATTACGATGGGTTCAATAAATGGAAAACCTCTATTGGTGAAGGCGCATTTATTGGATCGAACACCGCGCTGGTTGCCCCTGTTGATATTGGTGCCGGGGCGATTGTCGGTGCAGGCTCTACAATCACAAAATCGGTTGCTGACGATACGATGGCTGTGGTCCGGGGACGTTTGATTGACAAGGCTGGTGCCGGGGCGAGTTTCCGTGCTAGTCGCAAAAAGATTAAAGAAGAGAAAAAAGGCTAAAGCATTATGTGTGGCATCATTGGTATTATCGGTACAAAGCCTGTTGTTCCTCTCTTATTGGATGGTTTGAAACGGTTGGAATATCGTGGATATGATTCCGCGGGTATTGCCACACTGGTCGATGGTGGTCTGCAAAGACGGCGCGCCCAAGGCAAGCTTGTGAATCTTCAAAACCGTGTCGAAGAAGACCCGATTACGGGTATGACTGGTATTGGTCATACACGTTGGGCAACACATGGCCGTCCCAATGAGGTAAATGCCCACCCGCATGCCAGTGACAAGGTATCGCTAGTCCATAATGGTATTATCGAAAATTTTCAGGAACTACGTGCCGAGCTGGATGCCAAAGGACAAACATTTCAGACCGAGACTGATACCGAAGTTGTCGTGCATTTGATCACACACTACCTGAATGATGGTCTGTCACCTGAAGAGGCCGTTCATACGACTCTCAAGCGCTTGGAAGGCGCTTTTGCGCTGGCCATTGTTTTTGCTGGCCGGGAAGATCTGATGATCGGCGCACGCCGTGGCAGTCCACTTGCCGTTGGGTATGGTGATGGCGAGATGTATTTGGGATCGGATGCTCTTTCTCTTTCGCATCTGACGGATCAAATTTGTTATCTGGAGGAAGGTGACTGGGTTGTTCTGGATAACAATGGCGCGACCATCCGGGATCTTGCCGGAAATCTTTTAAACCGCGAAGTTGTTCAGACTGCTGTGTCCGGTGCGATGATTGGCAAAGGTCAATACCGTCATTTCATGCAGAAGGAAATCTATGAACAGCCAGCCGTTGTCGGTGATACGCTTCATACGTTTTTTAATCCGTTGGCCCGTTCTATTCAGCTGCCTGATTTTCCGTTCGATTTAGCCAATATTTCCCGCCTGACCATCGTCGGGTGCGGCACAGCATCTTTGGCAGGGATGGTCGCGAAATATTGGCTTGAACAGGAAGCACGCCAGTTGGTCGAAGTCGATATTGCCTCTGAGTTTAGGTACCGTGAAGCACCGTTGCCAGAAAATGGTGTCAGCTTGTTTATTTCGCAATCTGGAGAGACAATTGATACCTTGGCGGCACTTCGCTATGCCAAGGAACAGGGGCAAAAGATCGTCTCTGTTGTCAATGTACCTGAATCGACCATTGCCCGCGAATCAGATATGGTGCTGCCTACTTTGGCGGGGCCTGAAATTGGTGTAGCATCAACCAAGGCCTTTACCACTCAGCTTACTGTCCTTGCCTGTCTTGCCATTGGTATTGGTCGTGCCAAAGGGACGATCTCGCCGGAACGTGAAGCGGAGCTGTCTTCAGCTTTGACCGAAATTCCGTCACGTATTACTGAAATCTTGAATACGGATGAAGCTATCCGTAAAATCTCTGCTGATGTCAGTGAAGCGCGGGATGTACTTTATCTTGGGCGTGGTAATCTTTATCCCATGGCGATGGAAGGGGCATTGAAGCTCAAAGAAATCAGTTACATCCACGCCGAAGGCTATGCCGCGGGCGAAATGAAACATGGTCCCATTGCTTTGATTGATGAAAACGTCCCTGTTATCGCCTGCGCCCCAAGCGGCCCGATGATGGAAAAGACGATTTCCAACCTTCAGGAAGTTCATGCGCGTGGCGGACAGATTATTCTGTTCTCTGACCAAGAAGGCGTTGCCCGGGCCGGTGATATTGCCAAGCATAGCGTTGTCTTGCCAAGGGTCGATCCCTTTGTGGCGCCTATTCTTTACGCGCTTCCTATCCAGCTTCTCGCATATCATACGGCTGTTCTTAAAGGTACAGATGTTGATCAACCAAGAAATCTAGCCAAGTCTGTGACTGTTGAATAATTGCTGATTGCCCATGAAAAAACGTAGCGCTGTTCGGGCGGTTATACTGTCACCTGATGATGAGATTTTATTGGCGCGTATGCAGTACTCAAATACGGAGCCTTTGTGGTTAACGCCCGGCGGTGGTCTTGAGGGTGACGAAGATCCTGTTCCTGCTTTACGCCGGGAATTGAATGAAGAGATTTTTGTTTCGGATTGGGATATCGGCCCGCTGATTTGGACCAGAGAACATCGCCTGACCTTTAATAAACGAGATATTTGTGTTGATGAGGTCTTTTATTTAATCAGGTCCGCGAAATTTGATCCACCAAAGGCGATGCCTGATGAAAATGAAAATCAGCATTTTCACGGCTACCGATGGTGGAATGTCGCAGATATTAATGCATCAGATGAAACTTTTGTGCCCTTGAAAATCGGAAAGTATCTCCCTGCTTTGATCAAAGGTCTTGTTCCTGCTAATCCCATCAATGTTGGTGTATGACGCGTATACGTGTAAAGGCCTTCATCATGAAGCTTTCTAATATCTTAGTCTTTGCTGTCGTTTGAAAATATCTCTATAAAATGTTCTGACATCACAAAGATAGAGCGAAAAAATGACAATTGAGATCCTGCAGGCTAATACACAGACCATCCATAAAGTGGTGGAATGTTTTGATCTCTATCGTCAATTCTATGGGCAAGAAAGTGACCGTAAAGCTTGTGAGGCTTTTCTTTCTGAACGTCAGGACAGCTCTGAATCCGTTGTGTTTTATGCGCAGAATAATGACGGTGATGTTCTGGGCTTTACCCAACTCTATCCGGCATTTTCTTCTGTTTCTCTAAGGCGGGATTTGATCCTGAATGACCTTTATGTTCATGAGGACGCCCGGGGACGGGGTGTTGCCAGAAAACTGCTAACAGCTGCACGTGATCATGGGGAAAAGGTAAATTCCAAAGGTATCCTGCTTGAGACGGATATCTTGAATGCAAAAGCACAGGCGCTCTATGAATCCTTTGGGTTTGAGCGTGTGACCGATCATTACTTTTATTACCTGTCGATTTGATTTACAAAGTTTTTGGGTGTGATGTTTGCTGTCTGCAGATACCACACCTTTTCTGATTATGTCCGACGTAGCATTTTATTGAATGTAAACTCTGACTCGTAAAATTTCACATCTTTATCTGATTAATTAATGCGCCTCGTTGCTGGGCTGTATTCCTGTTGTTGTCTGAGGATAGTCAGCTTCAAGGTGTTCTTGAGAGTTGTTGATATAATGAAACGAATAAATGTTATCGGAACCAGTGGTAGTGGTAAATCAACTGTTGCTCGAAACCTGGCGAGTATATTGGACTGTCCTCATGTTGAGATGGATATTTTCCACTGGAAACCGAACTGGAAAAACGCTTCAAAAAAAGAATTCCTTTCTGATATCGTGGAAAGCACTTCCGGTTTAAGTTGGGTATTAGACGGGAATTATAATCACACGCAATCTATCAAGTGGGCCAATGTTGATACCGTAGTTTGGGTTGATTATTCATGGGTGCGAACATTATATCAAGCTTCAAAGCGTGCTGTAATTCGAGCTGTAATGAAGAAGGAGAATTGGCCGGGGACGGGCAATGTTGAAAGCTTCAGAAAAACTTTTTTTAGCCGTGATTCTGTCCTGCTTTGGACTATGAAAAGTTATAAAGATAATAAAGTATATTATGAAAAAATAATAGAGAATAAGGAATATAGTCATATCAACTTTATACGCTTAACTAGCCCAAGGGAAACCAAGAGATTTATTGCGTCTCTGGCGGCTAACCGAAGATAAAATTAGACAGCAAAGTAATGGGGGTGGCTAGTGTGTTTTGGGTGTATTTCAGCCGCAGAAAACTACGCCAGTTCCAGTATGACGGGTTGATGATCTGACGCATCAGTTTTCTCGTCGACAAAAACATTTTTCACACAAGGCACAAGGCTTTCCGTGATGAAAAAGAAGTCACGGCAATGTGGTCCCTCAGGCCATTGTTCCGGGTCAAAGATGCCACAGGTCGGCGCATGGGTTTTATCTTTGTGAAAAACGGGCCATGCATCAATGTAATGGTTAGATATTTCCGGTATTTCTGAGTTTAACAAACGATAGCTTTTTTCGCCGACGACGGCATTGAAATCTCCGCAAATAATGCTGTGTTCAGGTCTGGGAATGGCTGCGTAAGGCCCGGTTTGTGGCGCTGTTTTGTCATAGTCCAAGTTAGAAATGATGTCGCTTTGTATCTTGCATATGTATTCTGCTTGTGCATAGCGTTGTTTCGTACAGTGATATTCCAAATGTGTTGTTGCGATGCGTAAGGGGCCATTTTCGAGGTTAACAACAACTTCCAATGCCTGACGCGGCATATTCTTACATGGCTTTTCTGGCCGAGGCTGAGGTAATAGATGATTAAAGACCTGAAGCACGGGAAGACGAGACAAGATCATATTACCAAATTGTCGCCGATTATGCTCACCGGGGTATAGTCGATCGATCGCAGGGCCAAAAAAGGCACTATGATGTGGAAAGAGGTCTGAAAGAATAACGTACTGATCAGCGCCTTGGCCTTGATCAGAATCTGGATCAAAACGAGCGACCTCTTGCAGGCAAATGACATCGGGATTACCCTGTGATGAAATCACTTCTGAGATTCTGTTAAGGTTGATTTGGCCATCAACTCCGAGGCCACATTGTATATTCCAACTGACAATTTTTGTCATTTGATCCCCGCATGCATGAAAGACTGTACAAACTGACGCTGGAAGAGAAGAAAGGCAACAAGCAAAGGTGCAACAGCCAGAAGAGTTCCAGCGGTAATGATCGACCAGTCAACGCCTGATTCCGGTGCGCCGAAAATGGCGAGCCCGACGGTTAGCGGGCGTGTTGTTACCGAGTTCGTAATTACAAGCGGCCAAAGAAAGTTATTCCAGTGATAACTGATGGAAACCAACCCAAAGGCGACATAGGTTGGTCGGGCGAGGGGGACATAAACTTTCCATAGAATTTGCCACAAAGAACATCCCTCAATTTTTGCGGCATCTTCTAATTCATGGGGGATCGTTTTAAAGGTTTGTCTCAGAAGAAATATGCCAAACGCACTGGCCATGTATGGCAATCCAATCGCCAGAATACTGTCCACGAGGCCAAGGTTACTCATTGTCGTGTAATTCTCTACAATCAAGACTTCTGGCATAATCATCAGCTGAATTAGCACAAGGCCAAAAGCGAGCGATTTCCCTGGAAAATCGAACCGGGCAAAAGAGTAGGCCGCAAGTGTACAGAGAAAGAATTGGACCAATAGGATAGATGTGACCAACAAAAAGGTATTGAGAAAATAGCGAGCAAAAGGGGCTTGTTCCCATGCCGTGGCAAAGTTGCTTAGGGTCAATGGGGCGAAAAGCTCAAACCGGGTCGCGTATTCTGCAGGATGAAAAGCAGCCCAGAGCGCGTAAACGAGCGGTAAAACCCAGAGAAAAGCCAAAAAATAGGCTGCACTGGATTCAATCGAAAATGAAAACTTTCGTCTTTGTATGTTGGCTGTCACTGGTAATGGACCTTTTTATCAAGAAAGACAAACTGCCCGATTGCAATAATCGCGAGTACAGCGAGTAGAATTACCGTCAGGGTTGACGCGTAAGCTTGATCAAGGAAACTGAAAGCAACCTCGTAGATGTAGTACAGTAATAATGAGCTTGCGTTATCTGGTCCGCCTTTTGTCAGGATGAACAAATGATCAACCAGTTTAAAAGAATTAATGATCGCGTTGATCAGCACAAATAGGGTTGTGGGCATTAATAATGGAAACATAATGCGACGGAAATAATACCAACGGCTGGCACCTTCCAGACGGGCCGCTTCTTCCAGTTCTGGTGATAAAGTCTGTAAAGCCGCAAGGTAAAATATCATGAAGAAACCAGCTTCTTTCCATATGGTTATCACGATGATGCATCCTAAAACGGTATCCGGATCTCCGAGCCAGTTGTGGCTTTCGACGCCAAATACAGCGGTGACTTGATCAATTAATCCTATTTCAGGGGAGTAAAAGAAAAGCCATATATTTGCGACTGCGATCATGGGCAGCATGGTTGGCAGAAAGAAGCTCATGCGTGCCAAAGATTTATACTTCAAACGACTGTTCACCCAAATGGCCATCATTAAAGCCAAAGCAATGGAAATTGGGATCGTGAACAGTGCATAAATTACGTTGTTCCAAGCGACACGCCAGAACACGTCGTCCTCTAACATAAAAGTGTAGTTTTCGAGCCCCACAAACTCAGAGGGCCTGATTGCGGTGCCTTGGGAGAAGAAGCTTTTCGCTAATGTGGCAAGGGTGGGATAATAGGTGAAAGCGAGCAGAAATAGAGCGGCAGGCAATAATAAAAGCCAGCCATATAGCTGATGTTTTGTGGATACATGCTTCATCTATTTACACTCATGCCTAATCAACAATAAATTCTAACCATAAAACAGAAAGTCCCGGAGACGAATTAATCGTCTCCGGGGGCTTGCAACCAAAGATTTAACGGTAGCGTTTTAGCAGGCGATCAGCCTGTTTCTGTGCACCGCTTAATGCTTCCGTTGGTGTTTTTGATCCTGTCAACGCTGCCTGAATGGCATCATCAAGAAGTTTTCTGACACGACCATTTTGATAAGTTGATAATTCTGCTGTTGCGAATTCCAACTGGTCACGAGCAACCGCAGCAGGTGGGAAATCAGCTACATACTGTTTCATTTCTTCTGTTTCGTAAGCCGCTGGCATTGTGGCTAGGTAACCTGTTTTCATGCTCCATTCAGCTGTCCGTTTTGGCTCGGTAAGAAACCGGATAAGCTTCATCGTGGCTTTACGTTCTTCGGCAGTCGTTTTTTCAAAGATGTAGAAGTTACCGCCACCGGTGGGTGTGCCGCGACGTTTTTGAGCAGGAAGCATGGCAACACCAAAGTCAAACTTGGCGTTCTTTTTGACAACGCTCAGGTTCCCTGTTGAATGCCACATCATGGCTGTTTTACCTTCAAGGAAGTTCTGACGGAGAGTTCCCCATTCGATCGTTCCCTCAGGCATGATACCATGTTTTGATCCCAGGTCTTTCCAGAACTCTAGCGTTTCAATAGTTGCAGGTGCGTCAAAATATGTTTCGTTGCCATCACTATTCATAAGAACTTGGCCGTTCTGCATGCTAAGCGCGCCAAACATCCAGTATGGATAACCTGTGGATGGGATCATGGTACCCCATTGACCATCTTTGGTTAGCTTTTTACCGGCAGCAACCAATTCGTCCCACGTGGCAGGAGGTGTTTCTGGATCAAGGCCTGCGGCACGGAAAGCATCCTTGTTGTAGTACATGACGATTGTTGATCTTTGAAAAGGAATACCCCAGGTTTTCCCTTGGGTCTGGCCATTTTCCATTAACGCGGGATAGAAACTTTTGAGCCATTCTTTTTCTTCTTTGGTTTCAACGATATCATCAAAGGCAACGATAGCCCCCTGTTCGATCAACTCATAGGTGTCGATTGAAAACATGACAGAAGTCTGAGCAGGTTCCCCACTTTTAAGGGCCGCCAGGGCTTTAATACGCGCATCATTATAATTACCGGCATAGATTGCATTAACCTTGATATCCGGGTTCTGTGCTTCAAAGTCATCAACTAATCCATCAACAATGTTTGTTAATGAGCCGCCAACGGCTACCGGATAATACATTGTAAGCTCAACCGCAGATGCGTTTGTCGCAAGCCCCAACCCCAGGGTTGTAGCGAGCGCGAGACTTCCGGCTTTTCTTTTTAGTGTCTTCAGCATGGTGTAGTCCTCTTGTGATTGAGGAAGACCGTACTTCCGGCTTCCTTTTTGTTCCTGCTACTTGATTGTAGAAGGGGTGTGTAAGGGGGTGAAATTAGAAAGATTGAACCTCTATTTCGTCGTTGCGTTTTCCTGTGGATTTGTCAAAAACATGCACGGCCTTTTCATCCCATTGCAGTCGTGTAGATACGGGGGCTGAAATCGCGACCTTACCGGGGGTGCGTACAAGTATTTCCTGATCATTGATTTTAGCGGTAACAACAGTATCTGCGCCTAGATAATCGGCTGAAACAAGCTCTGCTTTCAGACCCTTGTTATCAGATAATGTGATGTCTTCTGGTCTGATTCCGATTAAAAATTGGTCTTTCTTTTTGGCAGATATTTTCTTGCCGATATCACATGCTGCCGGATCAATAAGGTTCATTGGCGGGGTGCCGATAAAAGCCGCAGCAAAGGTTGTTGCTGGTTTGTTGTAAAGCTCTTCCGGGGTGCCTTCTTGCTCAATTTTACCATTGCACATCAAAATGACTTTATCTGCCATACTCATCGCTTCAGCCTGATCGTGTGTTACGTAAATAACGGTCATTCCTAAGCGCTGTTGAAGTGCTCTGATTTCGACACGCATTATATGGCGAAGCTTGGCATCCAGATTAGAAAGTGGTTCATCCATCAGGCAGATTGGATTTTCAGCGATAATTGCCCGTGCCAGTGCTACGCGTTGCCGTTGCCCACCAGAAAGTTGCGCTGGTTTGCGATCAAGAAGCTGTTCAAGCCCTACCTGCTGAGCAACTTTTTGCAGACGATCACTTTGAACAGGTTTTGGTGTCTTGCGTACTTTTAAACCAAAGAGAATGTTTTCTTCTACATTAAGATGGGGGAACAGAGCGTAATTTTGGAACACCATTGAAAGATGACGTTCAGCTGGTGATGCTGTCGTCATATCTTTCCCATTGATAACAAGTTTGCCTTGGCTGATTTCTTCTAAGCCAGAGATCATTCTCAGCGAGGTGGATTTTCCGCAACCAGATGGCCCCAAAAGTACGGCAAAAGTTCCTTGGTCTATAGAGAAGGAAACATCATTAACAGCAGTTGTCTCTCCCCATATTTTACTTATGCCTTGTAGTTCTATCGCTGACATATCTCTCTTTTGCCTTTCAGGTTCCTGTACCCTCTATGAGAGGTGTCAGCACCAAAATATGGTGCCTGTATAGGGGTGAATTATGTAACTATTGTGTACATAAAATTACATGAATGTAAATATTCTTACATTAGGGGGTGTGAAAACCAAATCCCGTCGTGATAAACCTTGGTTAACTAGGGCACAGGTTATTTTGGGGCGACAAAAAGTTTTGTTCCTGCTTTATCTAGTGCTTCAACAATTGATTTTGGCGGGGGTGTGTCTGTAAAAATACCATCAACCTCTGCGGCACTGGCAAATGGCATCATGGCATCTGCGTTAAATTTCGAATGATCAGCAGCGGCAAATTTATGGCGTGAAATGGCTAAGGCAGCTCTGGATGCCTGTGCGTCACGATAGTCGTAGTCCAAAAGCTGTCCGTCGTTTGTGATGGTGCCAATGCCGAAGATGCCATACCCAACTCGAAAGCTTTTAAGGAAGTCGGTTGTCGTTTCCCCCGCTATGGCGCGGTCTTTATTGCGAACAAGTCCCCCTGGTAAGATAATTTCGAAGTCCGTTTTTTCACAAAGTATTGAAACGACGCCAATGTGGTTTGTAAGAATTCGAAGCCC
Source organism: uncultured Kiloniella sp. (assembly GCF_937128705.1). Classification (GTDB taxonomy): domain Bacteria; phylum Pseudomonadota; class Alphaproteobacteria; order Kiloniellales; family Kiloniellaceae; genus Kiloniella. The sequence goes on from NZ_CAKZMP010000381.1 coordinate 16,631, forward strand.
CTCGTGATAAATGAGTGCTTCGGCAACTGCTTCCATGGTCGTGCCAATATCAATGAAAAGCGAAGACCCATTCGGGATCTGCTTTGCAATTTCACGGCCAATTGCTGCTTTTTCTTGCGCGTTTCTGACTTTGCGGTTGGGATAGGCTAAGCCATCTATTCCAGCGGGTAATCCTGCACCACCAAAATGACGCTGGAGCAAGTTTTTTTCACTTAAATAGATGATATCACGGCGAATAGTCTGTTGAGAAACATGGAATTTTTCGGCGAGCATTTCTAAGGACGCAAATCCTCGCTCACGAACAAGATCGATGATCTGGTCCTGACGATTGTTGATACCTATGCGCTTTTGATCAATCACGGAAATTACCTGTATTGGATAAGGGCTTATTAATTGAAATATAATTATATACGTTGATAATGTAAACTTTCTTACATTTATGTGTTTGTAGGTTTAAGTTTTATACCTTATTTCCGATACCTTTGATTGAAAGGCTATATCTATTAGCAGTTTTTTTATTCCTTAATAGCCTCTCAGAACTATTGAAATCAGTGTCTTAGTGCTTATATCTTCGACAGGGAATATAGTGAAGTTTAACAAACTTTATCACTCATACCCGTATCGTTTTATCCCCTTTGTTTTAGCGTAATTATTTGTCGAGTAATCTTGGGCTATGATTGATTTAAATAAGCTTCGTACTTTTACTGTGGTGGCGGATGAAGGTTCAATTACAAAGGCGGCGGCACGCCTTTATAGAACGCAACCTGCTATAAGTGCTCAGCTTAAGGATGTTGAAGAGGAAACAGAATTAGTACTTTTTGAACGTAAAAATTCAAAGATCTATTTGACTAAAGAAGGCACATGTCTGTTCGAATACGCACGTGAGCGTATTGATGAAATTGATGGAGTTGTGGCCTGCCTTCGTAATAATCGACAAAATCTGGATGGGACAATTCGCTTAGGAGTGTACTTCGAGCTTACCTCTTCTTTTGTTCCTGAAATTGTGCATGCATTTAAGAAGGAACACCCGAGAGTTCGTTTAGATATTATTGAGCTCGACCATGATGCTCTCGAAGCTGGGCTTTTGGAAAATGATATCGATCTTGGACTGGTTACAACTCTAAAAAAGCCTAACTTCTTTGAAACGCAGCCCTTTTATAGCTTTCAACGTCACCTTGTCGCGTCACGTGAGTATTTGTCGACCATCTCATCGACACTTGCATATGAAAATATTTTTGACCTAGAGGTTATTGCAAGCTCAAACCTCCTTTCTGATTATAAATATTGGCTTAAAATCAACCAACAAAACCAACTCCTTAAACAGGTTGATAATATCACTAAGCTTATAACGGTAAAGGATGCTGAGGCTTTGCGCAGCTTGATAAAGAAGGGGGCTGGAATAGGTTTTTATGATGATTTTGGAGGGCAATCAAAATCAGAAGATCATGCTGTCGTACCTGTATTCCCAGAATCTAAACCGATCACGATTAATATTGACGTTGCCCGTCGTAAGACGAGGACACAAAATCTTCTTCAAGATGAATTTTATGATTTCCTTATTGAAAGATCAGAGGCGGTCTGACCTGACCATTTCTTGCTTACGCGAGCATTTTTTTGTTTGTGCTTAATGGGTGTAAGCTAGGTGATGAAGAGATTTATGGCTTCAGTTCTGCTATGAATATTTAGCTTTTTGTATATTGATTTCAATTGCACTTTAACGGTGCCTTCTGATTTTCTCGTTATGTTCGCAATTTCTTTATTACTCATGCCTGTTTTCAGGAGAGTTAAGATCTGAATTTCTGTCGTTGTTAACTGTATTTCCGAAAATAAATCACTGTTTGAATAAAGTACGTCATCTCTATGAGACAGATCCAAAGAAAATGCTTGATGGATTAAATTGAATAGCCCGTCAATTGGCTTGTTTATGGAGTAGATGGCTTCTACTTCAATAGTATTTAAAATATGGGCTGGACCAGTTTTTTCATCGGTTATGAGAATAACTTTTGCAGACGTATTTTGTTTGATTGATGCAATTCTTAATAAACAATTTTTACTAAGCGTTGCAGATATATACAAAATACAGTGCGGAAATTCCGTATAATTGTAGGGAAGACGTATATCGTCACCATCGTTGATGAAAACTTTGCTTTCGGGGAAGGCTATGCCAACTTCATCTGCAATGAATTTCTTGATCATGTCGAGTTCACCAAGAATGTAAAAAGAGGTGAGGTCGCGTGTTAGAGACATAATGGTAAGCCTGTTTTTGCACAAGAAGTCGTTAGAAATCAGATGAATATCCTTTTTGAATATTTGAAGGCTATTCCTCGTTTTGTCTGATATGCTGTATGTATGGTTTATTTCTATTTTTCCAAATCAGAATTTCTTTCTGGTTCTGATAGTAACGTTTATGGCTTTTTAAATTTTGGGCGAAATAAAAAGAGGCCCGCAAATTGCGAACCTCTTTTCGATATTGCGTTTGATCGGTAATTTAGAAGGCGACAGAAATACCTGTTTGGAAGTTGGTGAAGTCTTCGACACCACCTTCATATTCCCCGATTGTTGCGCCTGCCCAAGTTGTTAATCCAGGGGCAATTTCGTAACCAACACCAGCGGAATAGGCAATACTTTCATTCTCGACGCCGTTATCTTGATCAAACTCTGACCACGCAGCACCCACAGACATGCTCCACGCGCCAATACCGTATGATAACCCTGTATCAACAGTGTTGATCTCACTTGTATTTTCAGTGTCTTCATGTAGCACGCCGACGGCTGCTTTAAAGCCCGCGTAACCAAGCATCAAACCGCCGCCTACGGCATAATAAGTGTCGTCAGAAGATCCTTGGTTGGTGACTTCGTGGGTGGCTCCTATAAGAGCAGCATCAATGGTAAAGTCATTGAAAGTACCAGAATAATTCAGACCAGTATCAATATGGTTGTTAAAACTAGTTTCGTCGCCGCTGACGGATTGCCCTGAATCACTGTCTGGGGCAAAGGATAACCCGGCTTTAAAACCATTAAATGTTGGGGTGAAATATGTGATTTTAGACGAATCAGATGAATCACTAAAATCTGCGGCGGTACGCCCCAGGTTACCTTCATTTTCAAGTGCGGACAAACCACCAGTATAGTTACCAAACATGCCGTATTGGAACCCAACTGAAGAGCCTGAAACCATCATCCGATCACCCGCTGAATCTTGGTCGCCAAGTTCAACGCGTCCGAAATCACCTTCGATAAAGATATGGTTTTCATCGGTGTTGTTTGTGTTGTTTTGATCTGCTTCTAATTGAATGTGAAGGCCATAGGTTAGGCCATTATCACTTGTCTGGGATGCATTTAAATGAATCTCAGAATTGGTGTTAAAATCAAGGCCTTTATTGGTGTCTCCACCAGCTACATCTCCATCAACGCCTGTCGACGAAACGTTAAAATCTGTATAAGCAGACCATTCAATTTGCGTATCTGCTGCAGACGCAGATGCGGCAAAGGAAAAACCTGCAGCAAGCGCGGTACTCGCCAGGAAAATTTTTTTCATTTATTTAGATCTCCATAGTAAAGCTGAACTTTGAGGAACATTGCGCATTTTTCTAAATTGCTTACGAGATCTAGCAATGATCTTTCTACTTCAGCAATACCTCATCAGGGGTATTGAAATTCAAAAAATAATAATTATGCCCATAAATATGTGAATTGGTATTTAGGGGTGAATCTTTATTTTAATTTTAGTATTATCAATAGCTTACGTCCGAGTAGAATTTACAATATTTTGGTGTTTTTGTGTTGAGTGGGACTGGGGTTTAATAGTTTTCCCGTAACCCAAGTGGTCGTGATAATTGGCTCTTGAACTGTGATCTATGCTTGTTTAGCGTTCAAGCTACTCAATTCTCGAGATGTCTAATTGCCTGCGTCGCCAACCTTATATTTGTTTAGGATACCCACAATGTCTCTTTCTTTACGAGATAAGTCTCTTTTCCAGCAACAGGCCTTTGTTGGGGGTAAATGGGTTGATGCAGATTCTGGCAGAACGGTTCCTGTATATGATCCGGCTACGGGAAATGAATTGGGGCAAATGCCTTGGATGGGGGCAGGGGAAACACGTAGAGCAATCGAAAGCGCGGAAGAGGCTCTTGTCGGCTGGAAGGCAAAAACAGCAAAAGAACGCGCTTCTGTTTTGCGGCGATGGCAAAATCTGATGTTAGAGCACCAAGATGATCTGGCTCAGATCATGACAGCTGAACAGGGAAAGCCACTGGATGAAGCAAGAGGGGAAATTAGATCCTCTGCTGGTTATATTGAATGGTTTGCAGAAGAAGCGAAGCGGGTATATGGCGAAACAATTCCGGCTGGACGTCATGATCAACAGCTTTTGACAATCCGACAGGCAATCGGTGTTGTTGCCGCAATAACGCCGTGGAATTTTCCGGCGCAAATGATTGCGCGTAAATGTGCGCCGGCCTTGGCCGCGGGCTGTACTGTTGTTGTGAAGCCAGCACCTCAGACGCCTTATTCAGCCCTTGCTTTGGCTGTTTTGGCCCAGAGAGCTGGCCTGCCAGATGGTGTCTTTAATATTGTGACGGGCAAGGCTGGAGAAATTGGGGATGAAATGACGTCCCACCATGCCGTTCGCAAGTTATCATTCACGGGGTCAACTGTTGTCGGTAAAGTCCTGATGGAAAAGTGTGCTTTGACTGTAAAACAAGTTTCTATGGAGCTTGGCGGGAACGCCCCTTTTATTGTTTTTGATGACGCCAATCTTGACCTCGCTGTAAAGCACCTTATCGCAAGCAAATTTCGCAATGCAGGACAAACCTGTGTCTGTGCCAATCGGATCATGATTCAAAAAGATGTTTATGATGTTTTTGCAGAGAAACTGGCAAAGGCTGTAAAAGAGATAAAAGTCGGCGCTGGTCAAGAGAAAGGCGTAGAGTTAGGTCCGCTAATTGATGACCGCGCGATTGATAAGGTTGATGGTCTGGTCCGTGATGCCCTGTCCAAAGGGGGCGAAGCACTGGTCGGAGGAACGCCGTTGTCCCTTGGTGATCAATTTTATGCCCCAACAGTCTTGACGGGTGTTACAGAAAATATGCAGGTTTTTCACAAAGAGATCTTTGGTCCGATTGCGCCACTCTATTGTTTTGAGAAAGAAGAAGAGGCCATCAAGCTGGCGAATGCGACACGCTATGGCTTGGCAGCCTATTTCTTTTCTCGCGATGTTGGCCGGGTGTGGCGTGTGTCCGAAGCTTTAGAGTACGGTATGATCGGTGCTAATTCGGGAACATTATCTTCCGAAGCAACACCTTTTGGGGGAATTAAAGAGTCCGGTATTGGCCGTGAAGGGGGCCAATACGGCATTCAGGAATATCTTGAAATTAAATATATTAACATGGGGTTAGAGGGCTGATTTTAAATAAATCCTTTTACCAATGAATAAAAATTGCTCTCGCGTGTTTTATAATTGGGATAAACAAATTTAAGGGTTTTATAATGTTAAAAAATACAGTCAATTTTCTGTTTGCTGCGGCTCTTGTGTTCTTACCTTTGAAGGCGATAGCAAGTGATTGGCAACTTGATAATGATAGTTCGCGGTTAAGCTTTGGCTCTATCAAGAAAACATCTGTTGGAGAAAGCCATTATTTTTCTAATCTAAAGGGAAGTGTGAACGTTGCTGGTAAAGCGCAAATTCAAGTTGAGCTGAGTTCTGTACAGACTGGCATTGATATTCGGGATGAACGCTTAAAAGAACATGTCTTTAAAATAGCTTCGTGGCCACAAGCAACACTTGCGATGGATGTGGATATTACTTCTTTAACCGCCCTGAAACCCGGGGAGATGATGGTTTTGGAAGATGTCGATACCAACGTGTCAATTGCGGGTGCAAACAGTGAAATTACAAGCTCTATTGTTGTGACACGCCTTAGCTCGACACGGATTATGGTTCAGCCCGATTTTATTGTGATGCTCGATGCCGAGGATTTCAATTTAGAAGCTGGTGTTGAGGTTTTACGTGAACTGGCGGATCTGAGTTCGGTTGCGACTATCGTTCCGGTTAGCTATCGATTTGTGTTTGAACGTCTTAATTAAATAAGGATAAATCCTATATTTTTATTCATGGCCTGTTACTGTTATTTACAGTGGTAGGCCATTTTTTTGTTTAATATCTGTGCTCTAAATTTATAGTGGTGTTGATAAATCTATCAGGTGTGTGCCCACGCTGGCATTGTCCTAATAAAATCCCTTAAGGCTCAGTTATATCTTAAGGCCCAGAAAATCTTGGGACCAAGAAATGAAGGCAATCAGATGAAGAATAATAGACTTGTGTTGGCAACACGCCCAAATCCAACAATTTCGGCTGACATTTTCCGGTTGGAAGAAGGACAGGTTCCGCCTTTGTCTGATGGTCAATTTCTGATTAAAAACCATTATCTCTCTGTTGATCCCGCCATGCGTGGTTGGGTGACGGATATGCCGAACTATATTCCCCCGGTCGAGATTGGCGCAGTGATGCGAAGTTTTGCCGTCGGTGAAGTGGTCGAAAGCAAGCATCCTGGCTATGCCGTTGGCGAGTTTGTGTACGGACTGTTTGGGTGGCAAGAATTTGCGGTAAGCGATGGTACGGATATTGAGCGCAAGGTTAGTTCTGAGGATGGCCCTCTTTCGATCAACCTTCATGTACTGGGGATGACGGGCGCAACAGCCTGGTTTGGATTAACCGAATTTGCTGATCCTAAAAGGGGAGAGACTGTTGTGGTTTCGACGGCGGCGGGCGCTGTGGGATCTATGGTTGGACAGATTGCCAAAGCAAGGGGCTGTCGCACCATTGGTATTACGGGTAGTGATGAAAAAGCAGCGCGTTGCCTCAAGGAATTTGGGTATGATGCTGTATTGAATTACAAAACAGCGACAGATTTGGCTGGTGATCTTGCCAAGGTTTGCCCTGATGGTGTCGATGTCTATTTTGATAATGTCAGTGGCCCAATTTCAGA
>NZ_CAKZMP010000382.1 GCF_937128705.1 uncultured Kiloniella sp.
AGCTTCGTTGCAACGCCCGAAGCCTTTGCGCCTCAGTATGGCGGTTATTGCGCATGGGCCGTGGCACAAGGAGATACGGCTTCAACAGATCCCTTTGCCTGGAAAATAGTCGATAATAAACTCTATCTAAACTATAGCAAAGATATTCAAAAAAGATGGGAAAAGGATATCCCCGGAAATATCCATAAGGGCGATAATAACTGGCCAAAAGTCCTTAACGACTAAACCGTATTTCAAGCCGCATCACAAAGCGAACCACTTCGGTTTTACTGAATAGGGTGGCACTGAGCGATCCAATGCTTAATCCTCAGCCAAATCAAGAACATGGTAATCAAACGCCAATCTGTCGGCGCTGAAGTACTTGGTGATGTTGGCTACATAATCCACAGTTTCACGTCCGATAACTTTAAGGGTAACTTGCTCAACATTTGAAACCCACTTATTAGGGTTTAAGCCATCTTTTCCCGCTTGTTTACGTATATGCTGAACTTTATTGGGGGGCAGCGCCCCCAAAAAAAAGCGACAGGTTTATAAATAAATACAGGCGGCAATTAAGCAGAACACAAGTTGTTCGCTTTTCGACAAAGACATCAAGATCCCCATCATAACATTCACCTGATTCAATCAAAAGACTTGGTGTAGCTGATGCTCCTCCCTATAAAACAAGGCGAGCATAATGAGAAAACGCATAACATTAAGATAAAACAATATCTTATATACATCTTTTACAGAAAAAATAATGTGAAATTTCATCTTCTTTTTCATAAAAAATTAACACGTGCAGTAGCAAAACCTAAGTGCGTTAAACCAGGAAAATTGAACGTACCGAATCGTTCATTTTAGTGCTCGCTGTACGACTGGATCTTACTCTATTTTTACCACCCCTTGCCGAGGTCCAAATGAAGAATTTACCCATTACAAACAAGGAACGTTTTTTTGCCGACAATGACTTAATCGTCAGCAAAACTGACCTGAAAGGTCGCATTACCTATGCTAATCAAACTTTTTTAGCTATTGCCGATTACAAGGAACAGGAAGTACTCGGTCAACCTCACAGCCTGATCCGCCACCCCGATATGCCGCGATCAGTTTTCAAGCTCCTGTGGGATACCCTTCAGAATGGGCAAGAGATTTTCGCCTACGTCAAAAACAGAGCCAAAAACGGTGATCATTACTGGGTCATTGCTCACGTTACGCCCAGCAGAAATGCCCAGGGGAAAATTACAGGATATCATTCCAACCGACGGGTACCGGATAGATCTATTTTAGATAAAATAATTATCCCCCTATACCGAGAACTTCTAGCAATCGAACAAAAGTCAGATCGAAAGACCGGGTTAGAAAATTCCTGTAAAAAACTAGCTAGTGTTCTACAAGATCAAGGACTGGCTTATGACGAATTTATAGCAAATATCATGCGGAAAGCGGGGTAACGGTATGTTTGGAAAGTGTTCAGACAAAGAGTTGCAACAAATATTAGATGTATGCACCGCCGTTTCCAACGGTGATTTTGAAGCAAGAATTACCAACATAAAATCAAAAGGTAAGATCGCCGAAGTTATGAACGCGATTAATCTTATGATTGACCGCACCGATGCTTTTATGCGCGAAGCTACCGCCTCGTTGGAATACGCCAGTCACAATAAATACTATCGACGCATTGCCGAAAAAGGCATGGTCGGGTCCTTCGGCGTTGCCAGCCAGACAATTAACGAAGCCATGGATTCAATGGAGAGCAAGGTCACGACTTTCTCTGATATTATTGATCAATTCCAAAACTCTATGGGATCAATTGTATCCACGGTCTCCTCTGCTTCGACAGAGCTCAATGCCACGTCAGAAACGATGACCAGTACGGCCAGCCAAACGAGTGAACAGGCCACAGTGGTTGCTGCTGCTGCCGAAGAAGCATCCGTTAACGTTCAGACAGTTGCCTCGGCCGCTGATCAGCTATCTGGTGCTATCAATGAAATCAACCAGCAGGTTCTACAATCCTCTGGCGTGTCTATTGAGGCCGTCAAAGAAGCACAGGCAACTGCCACCATGATTTCTACACTATCGGATTCATCACAAAAAATTGGTGAAGTGATGCACCTGATCAAGGATATTGCAGAGCAAACCAACCTTCTTGCCCTCAACGCAACTATCGAAGCTGCACGTGCTGGTGAAGCTGGCA
>NZ_CAKZMP010000383.1 GCF_937128705.1 uncultured Kiloniella sp.
TAGGTACTTTCTGGTTGGTTTTTGGCGGCTGTGGTTCGGCTGTCCTCGCCGCTGGCATTCCTGATCTCGGAATCGGTTTTGTTGGCGTCTCACTTGCCTTTGGCCTTACCGTTGTCACCATGGCCTATGCCGTTGGTCATATTTCAGGCGGTCATTTTAATCCAGCGGTTACTCTGGGTCTTTGGGCTGGTGGCAAATTCGAAGCTGGACAGATTGTTCCCTATTGGATCGCACAGCTTGCAGGGGGAATTGCCGCAGCCGGACTGCTATATGTGATTGCAAGTGGTATCCCGGATTTTTCCGTTACGGGTGGCTTTGCATCCAACGGATACGGCGCACACTCCCCCATGGGCTATTCCATGATGAGTGGCCTTCTTATTGAAGTTCTTCTAACCTTCTTTTTTCTTTTTATTATTCTTGGCGCAACAGATGAAAAGGCCCCCGCTGGCTTTGCCCCTTTGGCCATCGGTCTCGCCCTCGTCCTCATTCACCTGATTTCTATCCCCATCACCAATACATCGGTGAACCCAGCACGAAGCACTGGCCCTGCTCTTTTTGTCGGCGGATGGGCCCTTGAACAGCTTTGGCTCTTCTGGGTTGCCCCTTTACTTGGTGCATTAGGAGCAGGCTTCAGCTATCGCTGGTTCAAATCCTAAAAGCAGCATCCTAATTTACGAATAAATAATGAAAACCCCAAGAGAACCAAGATTCTCTTGGGATTTTCATTTTTCACCCAAACAATAGAATCACAAAATAACATTTAAAAACCAACTACTTATAAAATAATTAATTTTTCAAACCCCACAAACAAACATGTAATTTTATTGCGTTCTTTCATTAAAATGAAATTTTTACTATCTTTTTTCATTTAATGCTGCCTTTATTGTGCCAGAACATAATTTAAAACGTTTGGCGATACAGATGGCACGACCCAAAGTAGAAACCCTGCATAAGCACAATCCTCCCAAGCAAGATCTCGACGACGAGTCCGTCACCGTCGGCGGACAGATCCGTGATCTGCGCAAGGCCAAACGGATGTCAGTGACCACACTCGCCGAAAAAATTGGCAAGTCAGTTGGTTATGTCAGCCAGATTGAACGGGGTATTTCCGTCGTATCCATTCCGATCCTAAACAAGATTTCTGCGGCTCTGGAAGTTTCAAACTCATGGTTTTTCCATGGCGAGGATATTGCTGATCCAACGGAAAAAAGCCACATCGTTCGCCACAATCATAGACGACGGCTCAGCTTTACCGGATCAGGCATGGTCGAAGAACTAATGTCCCCCGATCTCAGCGGTGATGTTGAATTGATCATGGGGCGTTTTTCCCCCGGATCAGCCACAGGTGAAGAACAGATTTCGCGGGAAAAAGTCGAAGTTTCCGGTCATATCATCAAGGGAAACATCGCAGTTGAAATTGGTGAACGGACCTATGAGCTCGGTGTTGGTGACAGCTTTCGCATCAACCCCGGCGAACCCCATAAAACCTATAACAACGGCGCGGAAGACGCAGAAGTACTCTGGATACTCTCACCGCCCCATTACTAACACGATCTGTGATCGCTCTACGGTCGGGGTGTACTTAAATTCCCCAACCCAAAAATTACAAAAAACAAAATGCCCTGGGGCAATGCCCCTCTTATATGTCCCCCTTTGTATGGAATTAATACGATGGCGAATAAAAAAACTCTTCCCGAACAGGCACAGGTTGTCATCATTGGTGGTGGTGTAATCGGGTGTTCCGTTGCCTATCATCTGACCAAACTTGGTTGGAAAGACGTACTGTTACTGGAACGGAAACAACTTACTTGCGGCACCACATGGCATGCCGCCGGGTTGGTTGGGCAGCTTCGCGCGACTGAGAATTTAACCAAGATGGCAAAGTACACAGCCGATCTTTACAATAATCTCGCCGCTGAAACCGGACAGGAAACCGGGCTGGTTCATACGGGGTCCGTTTCTGTCGCCCAGACAGAAGGACGTTTTGAAGAGCTCAAACGTGGGGCATCCATGGCCCGTAACTTTGGCTTGGAAGTTGATGTCATCACACCAGAACAAATTCTGGAACACTATCCCATTGCTGATGTCAGCAACCTTGTTGGTGGTGTTTACCTGCCGGGGGACGGACAAACCAACCCGATTGATACAACACAGGCCCTTGCCAAGGGTGCACGTCAAGGCGGTGCCACGATTATCGAAGGCATCAAGGTTGAAGACATCATCACTGAACCCGGCCCCAATGGTGGCAAGGTAACAGGTGTTGTCACAGATCAGGGTGAAGTCCGCGCCGAAATCGTTGTGAACTGCGGTGGAATGTGGGCCCGCGAAGTGGCCAAAAAGGTCGGTGTGAACGTCCCTCTTCATGCTGCGGAACACTACTACATCGTAACCGAAGCCATCGACAACCTGCCGAAACTGCCAACCCTTCGTGATCCGGATGGCTATAACTACTACAAAGAAGACGCAGGCAAGCTGTTGATTGGCTGCTTCGAACCCAATGCTGTGCCATGGGGTCACAAAGGTATTCCAGATAATTTCTGTTTTGATGAGTTACCGGAAAATTGGGATCAGTTTACCCCGGCTCTGGAAAACGCCATGGCGCGTATTCCTCTGTTGGAAAGCGCTGGTATCCACACCTTCTTCAACGGCCCGGAAAGCTTTACCCCCGATAACCGTTTTTACCTCGGCGAAGCGCCAGAAATGAAGAATTTTTATGTCGCTGCTGGCTTTAATTCAACGGGCATCCAGTCAGCGGGCGGTGCGGGTAAAATTCTTGCGGACTGGATTGTTCAGGGCAATTGCCCCGTTGACATGTGGGACGTTGATATCCGTCGCGTTCAACCATTCCAGGGCGGCGATAAGTATCTCTTTGATCGCACGACCGAAGCCCTCGGCCTGCTTTATGAAATGCACTGGCCAGAAAAACAGCCCGTGACCTGTCGCGATATCAAACGATCCCCCATCCACGACCGTTTGGAAAAAGCCAACGCTTGTTTTGGACAGATGGCTGGTTGGGAACGCGCCAACTGGTTTGCGCCAGAAGGTGTCGAGCCAAAATACGAATACTCTTATGGTCCGCAGAACTGGCATGATTACTGTGGCGCAGAATGTAAAGCCGCCCGTGAAAACGTCGCCCTTTTCGACATGAGTTCTTTCGGGAAATACATGGTGCAAGGTAAGGACGCCGTAAAAATTCTCAACCGAATTTCCGGTGCCAATATCGACGTGCCAGTGGGTAAGATGGTTTATACCCAATGGCTGAACGAACGCGGCGGGATCGAAGCTGATCTGACCGTGACCCGTCTGGCCGAGAACAGCTTTATGGTACTGTCATCCGGTGGCACCCAAACCCGCGACTTCCATTTCCTCAACAGCCACATTTCAGAAGACGATCATTGCTTTGCAACAGACGTCACATCTGGCTATGCGCTCTTTGCCGTCATGGGGCCAAACAGTCGCGAGCTGTTGAAAAAAGTAACCCCTGCCGATCTTTCCAACGCTGCGTTTCCTTTTGGCACCTGTCAGGAAATCGAGATGGGCTATGCCAAGATCAAAGCCGGACGCATCACCTATGTCGGTGAGTTGGGGTGGGAGCTTTATGTGCCATCCGAATATGCCGTTCACGTCTTTGATACACTAATGGACGCAGGCAAAGATATGGGCCTTACCCTTGGCGGTATGCATGCTGTGGATACGTTACGTCTGGAAAAAGGCTTCCGTCACTGGAGCCACGAAATTTCGGACGAAGACACCCCACTGGAAGCAGGGCTGGGCTTTGCCATCGCTTGGGACAAACCAGGCGGCTTTATCGGTCGTGAAGCCTTGCTTGAACAAAAGGGCCAACCACGAACAAAGCGGATGGTTTCTCTACAGCTCAAGAATGCCAAAAACGCAAAGGGCGAGCCACCGATGATGTACCATAACGAACCAATCTACAAAGGCGATAAAATCGTCGGCAAGATTACCTCTGGTCGGTACAGCCATACATTAGGCAGCTCAATCGGTCTTGGCTATGTCCACGATGACAACGGTGTTACCCCCGATTGGGTGAAAGAAGACAATTTCTCGGTCGAAATCGCCTGTGAACGCTTCGAGGCAACAATGTCGCTGAAACCGCTTTACGATCCAAAATCCGAACGACCTAAAGCAGACGGGTGAAGGTCCGGGAATAAGCCCCAGCCGATTGTACCAGCCAGTCATCGGCTGTGGGCGGCTTCCCCGCTCGACACCACCTGCCAAGCGGGCACATAACAAGCCCGTAGCACCCCACTGTACGCATCACTCAAGCCTCCCAAGTTTGAAGCCGTACACCAAGCCATAACTGGGTTCCACCAACAAGGGACCAACTCTGCCGCAGCACTCCAGCGAGTGTTGCGGTTTTTTTGTGTTACTCATATAATTTTGGAGGCTACCCTTAAATTCCACCCCAGTTGAAATGCACTTGTGTTTAAGTACCAGATCATAAATATTCACGCACTACGTGAATTTAATTTTATCTGGGGGATATATAATGCGGGTTTTAGGGTTGGTTTGTTGTGGAGCGGCTTTGCTGATTGGGGGCTGTGCTACGCAGAAGCAAAAAAAGCTGGATGTGGCAACCTTAAGCACCGACGACCGCGCTTATTATCTCAATTTAGTTCAAGAAGATCTTGATCGGGAACAACGCATTAAATCCATTGCGATGCCAATGCTAGTTGCCTCGCGCGATCTTTGCAAAGATGATCTAGGCGTTTACACTGGGATGGAGGTGTGGAGCAGTCTGAACCTTCCTGATCGTCGTTATTCTGAGATCTTAATTGATGAACACAAACTTGACTTGAACCTGCGCGTAAAGTCGGTTTACGAAAACTCCCCCGCTGCGCTTGCCGGGGTCAAATTCGGGGATCAACTGGTTTCCATTGCCGATATGAAGCTGCACCCACGAAAAATTGAGGGTAAAGACTATACCCGCTTTGACTACATGCAAACGCCACCGCTTGAGGACTGGAAGGATGAAGGGAGTTATCAGCTTACGGTGTCACGACCAAGTGCTGATGGTGTTTATGAAGAGAAAAAGCTAACCCTGAATTATCAAGAACGCTGTGAATACCGGGTTAACTATCTGTTCAATACGCTGACTGCCAACGCATCTGAAGACAGCGATGGTTTTACCTTTACCAGCGGGCTTGATTACTATCTGGAAACCGATGAACATGTTGCCCTGATGGTCGCGCATGAAATCGCCCACATGATCGAAGGCCACCCCGGTGATCGCAAAGCCAGTGGCCTTGCTGCTGGCGCAGGTGGATTGGTCGCCGAAACCCTTCTGGGCCTCTTAGTCGGGCACACCAACGGGGACATCACCCGTGCAGCGTACGAGTCAGGGGCACGGGCCAATATGGACGAACACGAAATAGAAGCCGACGCATTGGCCATGGTAATCTATGCCAGATCCGGGTACGACCCTGAAACCATGGTGACATTCTGGCAAGATGTAAGCGAAAATCTGGGCGCAAACGGGAGTTCTATCGGCGCGTCACACCGGGTTAATGAACAACGCCTCGCCGCACTCAAAGATCTTGCAGGAGACTTAAGACGAAAGATCGACAACGGAGTAGATCTGGTGGAGGGGACAGAGTAATCTGATTGGCTGTGTGGGGGATGATGAACGAATTGTTTTCTCCGGAACAAAACCTAGAAAGATCCATTAAAGTCGATGGATTTATGAAGAATTCGAACGACGTCCATACCAGTACCTCCCTATCCATCTCTCCGAGTATCTGTTTTGTCATCAGGAAAAAAGACGACTAAAAACCTGTTCTCTTTAGGGAAAATTAAGGGGCAGCGTTTTACATAACACCTGTATTAAATGGCCTAAGTGTTATTCTTTGAAAGAAAAACATGTCCGTTTTCTCTCGTCTGTATCAACATAAAGAGCACATCCTTGACCGACGTAATACCTTCGCAGCACAGAAAAATATTTTTGAAAAACGCGCTGTTGATGTGGGCGGGTCTTATTGTGGTGATCGTTGGGCTCAGTGTTTGGCTCTCGGATGGGCATCTGATCTATACGTTGGATGATCCCTATATTCACCTGTCTGTTGCCGAGAATATTATTCAGGGGGGCTATGGTGTAAACGCCACGGAATATTCATCACCCTCGTCTTCAATCCTGTATCCTCTGTTACTTGCCTTAGGTGAATTTATTGGGCTTGGGTTTTATACACCCCTGCTGCTGAACATCGTCGCAGCCGGGCTTTCCGTTTATATCCTGTTGGATTTTTTCTGGTGTTATGTTCTTCCTCGAACCACACCGTCAACGGACAACTTTGCGAGTTTAGCGGCACTGCTACTCATCCTGTCGATCAGCGGTCTTGCCTTGCCGATGACGGGGATGGAACATTCACTTCATGTTTTGATCGCTTTAGCAACAATCCGTGGCTTGATTACACTTGCCGAAGGAACGCGCGCTACCCCCTGTCCCAGCTGGTTTATCGTTGCTGCGATTTTGGGGCCGTTGATCCGCTTTGAAGGCATAGCCCTTTCAGGGGTAACGCTTGTTGCGCTGCTGTTTTTAGGGCGTTGGCGGCTCGCTGTTTTTATCGGTTTGACGATAACCGCCCTTATTGCACTCTATGGCGTTACAATGATCTCGATCGGGCAATCTATTTTGCCAAGCTCGGTCATGGTTAAATCCAATGTTTTTGTATCTGGAACTGAACAATCAGGCATTGCCAACAGTCTGTTGGCATTGGTGAATAACTTTCAGAACTCGCTATCTGAACGGTGGGGAATTATCTTTCTGGTGGCTATTCTGCTGACCTCGCTGTCGATTGTTTTGGCGTGGAGAAAATATTCTTTATTTCAGGATAAATTTTGGACATCGTCCAAATTTATTATAGGCGGCGTTCTTATTCTGACACTACTGGCCCACATGGTTGCCGGGCGGTACAATTGGTTCCATCGTTACGAAGTCTATGCAGTTAGTGTCATGATCCTTGGCGGTCTTTATCTTTTGAGCAAGAACATCGACACATCAATAATAACCAACAGTTTCAAGGCAAAATTACTCTTTATCGGAACTCTGTTGTTTCTCGCCATCCCCTATGGTCTTGCCACAATCGCAACCCCCTTTGCGTCCAGAGGCATTTATGAGCAACAGTATCAGATGCACCGATTTGCCACCGATTATTTTGCCCGGCCTGTTGCCGTAAATGATCTGGGGTGGGTATCCTATCAAAATGATCAATATGTGCTGGATCTTTGGGGGTTAGGATCAGAAAAAGCACGCAAATTACGTGCTAACGGCAAGTTTGATCCCCAAACAGTTCACACGCTGGCGACCAGTAAGCATATCGACTATGCCATGATCTATCCCGATTGGTTTGAACAAAGCATTCCTTCGCAATGGTGTCTGATTGCCAAGCTGGAAAGCGAAGCAATAACAGCAGCTTCAGGCACGGTGCATTTTTACGCCATTTCAGACTTTGCCACCAAAAACATGTCGGCCGCTTTAGACCGTTTTGGTGAAACTTTGCCAGACAGGGTTATACTGGAACGTTTTGAATGTACGAAATAAATACTCATTATTCCGACATCACACCACTGCTTAACGAAAAATAAACCAAGCTGACCGCATATCTATTTCTTTGAAGATGCGACAATCTTTAGAATAGTCTTATATACAACAACGGATTAAACTGTGCGCTAATCCCGCAGGACTGTTCTTTGATGAGTGTCCGGAAGTATGTGTTGAGTGAATAAAATTGACAGTAGCCTGTGACCTAAAAGACGTCGAATTTCTGATCGTCAATGATAATCCCGTTATGCAGCGTATTGTGAAAACAATCTTGCGGGCCTTTGATGTGAGCAATCCGCGCGTAGCCTCGTCAGCTGAAGAAGCCATCCAAGCCTTACGGAACATGCCATCTGATATTGCGATTATCGACTTGGACATGACACCTGTGGACGGGAACCAGCTTATTCAACAGCTACGGACCGAAGAAAATAGCCCCGCGCCTTTTATCCAGATTATTGCCTTAACCGCCCATGCCGAAAAGGAGTTGGTCACAACATCACGGGATAAGGGCATGAATGAGTTTTTGCTAAAACCCCTTTCGCCCATGATGCTGTATAAAGCCATAGAACGGATTATCAAACGTCCCCGTCCCTTTGTTCGTATTGACGATTACGTGGGCCCCTGTCGTCGCCGAAGATATGATGATCCCAAAGAAGACCAGCGAGAAGAAGACGACGTTAGTTTTATTCCTGAAAATACCTTTCCCTGGAACAAAAACGCCTAGCGCGAGAAGTTTTCGTTAGAGGGCATAGAAATCCCCCTCAACAATAGAGACAGCTAAGGAGCTTTATTTCCCGTAAGTTTTATAGCCAGTAAGCTTTATAGTAAGGCCTGAAAACGGGTTGCTCCCTCACGGATAACTGTCTCATCTTCGCCACCAATAAAGAGAAAAGCGTACCCATTTTTACGCCAACTGGCAGCCGCCATACCTTCCAGCTTTTCCATACCAATGTTTTTTGTGTTGTCTTTGTTTGTTCTAATAATACACAAAGCAACGGGCCGCCCATCGGGGGCTAGGTAAGCCAGTTGAACCAATGGCTTCCCCTTGAACCCGAGCAGCTGTGCACGTTTGAATGACAATTCAGAATCAGCGGTCATTTTAACCAGATCAAAGCCAATCTGACCTGATATGTCTTCCAGATTTTTCTGTATCTGTTCCGGGGACAACTGAATATTACCAAGGGTATCGCCAACATACAGTGATTGATACGCCGCAACGTAGTGCTTCCACCCCTGCGCTTCGCTTGGTGCAAAATACGTCTTCCCAAACAAACCACCAACAACCAGATTAATCAAAACAGACGCAGCCAGAAATCCCGCATAAAGCAAGCTTCTTGGGCTTTTATTTGATGGTGATGTCCTATCGGTCAGGACATCAGGTAAACTAGGGGCCTGATCCGTCACCTGTTGCATAGCTGTCTTAAGTTCATCCACAGGGATAGAAAGATCTTCGAGGCGCTTCATTAGAACGGTGTCAACCTCTAGCGCACTTTCAATTTTTTGGGCCAATTCCGCAGAGGTTTCGCCATCAAGAAAAGCCGTCAGATCTTCGTCTGAGAAATGTGTTTTCTGGCTCATTCCGACCCCGTCCCTTCTCTGTCCATTCGTTTCGAAATTCTGCCCCGTGCCGCAGCCAGTCTGCTCATAACCGTGCCAATTGGTATATCCAGCACCTGTGCCGCGTCTTTATAACTAAATCCTTCGACATAAACCAAAAGAACGGCTATGCGCTGCGCTTCTGGCAAGAGGTACACCTCTTTCAACACCTGAGAAGCGTAAATATTCGTTTCTGTGTCCGTTTTCGTATCTGGCAGGTCAACATCATCGACAGATACCAGCCCGCCGCCCCGACGAACCGCTTGGGATCTTAGTTCATTCAACCAGATCCGTTGCGCAATTTTGAAGATCCAGCGATCAAGATGCGTACCGGTTTCAAACTTGTCGGCTTTTTCTAACGCGCGTTCACACGCAGCCTGGGCAAGGTCGTTCGCATTGTCTTTGTTCCGTGTCAGAACCAGACAATAGCGCCACAAGCGGGGGAAGATTTCAGCCAATCCCCGACGCACAGTCTCTCTTGATTTCTTTTGACCAAAGATCGGAATAGCCCGGCCTTTCCCTGTTATATCTAGGTAAATTAAATAACTTTCAATCTTCCCGTCTGCCAGCATTAACAAAAGCCAGAGGAATAAACCAGCCCAGAGATTAAAGCCTATATTATCTTGAGCACAATATCAGATATTTTTTCGTAAGATGTCGCGCTTTTAAGCTTTATCTCAAGCTTTCAATCTTACATCTTCGCACCCATGGCCTTTGCCATGTGGTTGAGCTTGGTCAGAAGATCCTGAAATTCATCGAACGTCAGGCCAACAGAGCAAGATACATCTTGCTGCATCTTTGCCACGCCTTGTTCCAGTGATCGCCCTTGTTCCGTCAGCTTGATCATAACTCTGCGCTCATCCTCAACAGAACGGTTTCGACTGACGAACCCGGCCTGTTCCATTCGCTTAAGCAGCGGGGATAGTGTACCTGAATCAAGCCCAAGATCTTTTCCCAAAGCATTCACCGTGGTCTCAACCTTTGGTTCCAGCGCCAGATAAACCAGATACTGTGGGTAGGTCAGGTTAAGTTCTTTGAGGTACGGTTGATACTTTTTGATAATTGCTTGCGAATTGCGATAAAGCGCAAAACAAAGCTGTTCTTCCAGATGTGAAACCTTGGGCAATTTTACTACCTTTGACGCGGCCTTGGCCTGTGACAATTCTTTTTGCGTAATATTAGTCATTACACCACAAAAATACTTTCAAACAGAAACAATATTAACGGCTCCTAAGGTTATGATGCCGTTTATATTTGCAATGACCCATCTAAAATCAAAGCGCACTGCCTTTATCTTTAAAAAGAAACAGGCAATACGCTTTGACCTAGCTTTAATTATCTTACCACCGTGTTAGGAAACAAGTTTAAGCTCAACATCCACGTTGCCACGGGTTGCGTTTGAATAAGGGCATACCTTATGCGCTTTTTCGATAAGATCTTTTGCCACAGCTTCTTCGATACCCGGAATGCTGATGTTCAATACAACCGCAATGTTAAAGCCACCCGGAATTGGACCGATACCAACTTCCCCAGCAATTTTAGTTTCATCCGGAAGTTTCACTTTCGCCTGCCCAGCGACAACCTTGAGCGCGCCAATAAAACAAGCGGCATAGCCACCCGCAAACATCTGTTCCGGGTTCACCCCAAAAGTTCCAGCGCCGCCCAGTTCTTTTGGTGTTGTCAAAACAATATCCAGTGCGCCGTCATCTGATTTGATCGTTCCTTCGCGACCACCCGTCGCTTCTGCATAGGCTGTATAAACGACTTTTTCCAATTTTTGTGCTGCTTGATTCATGAATTAACTCCTAATGAAACATTAAATTGTGATTAATTATATTGCGCACAATTTATTTAATGCAAGAAGTTATTTTTGTTTTTATAAATTTACTGGGCCAATAGTCATTCAACGTCCCAAACAATAAAGCCAAAAAAGTAAAATAAGATGTTGTGTTGCAACAATTGAACAGCAGGACAAAATTTAAACTGGTATATGCCCCTGCAAAATCCTGTTCCTTGCAATGAAGTCCTGCATAAAATCCCGCAAGAATTTCGCCCGGGTACTCAGCAAACGCCCTGTGGGCCAGACAGCAAAAATTTCGCGCTTTGCGCCTTGCCATTCTGGTAATACACGCACCAAAGCCCCCTCACTCAATTCCATTTCAATTTCACTGACGGGAAGAAGGACAATACCGTGCCCATCCCGGGCAAGTTGACTTGCCAAGCCGATATCATCGATGATGGTTGTTGCCTGAGGACGGACATCTGCCCAGCGACTTTTACCAACCCAACCATCTGGACAATACTGAAGCTTCCATAGCGGAACAGTATTTACAAGAATGATCCTGTGTTCTTCTAACGCGTCAAGACCATCTGGCTCTCTTTGATCAGCAAGGTAATCTGGTGAAGCGACCAGAATTGTCGATGTCTCCCCCAACTTCTTTTGGAAAAGCAAAGAATCTTCCTGGGGGCCAACACGCAAAGCCATATCCACCTGCCCCAGATGAATATCTTTGGTTTGGTTACTCAGGAAAAGGTTGAGCTGTATCTCAGGATAGATCCGGATGAATTCCGACCACATAGGCTGTAGAATACCGACAGAAGCATTGGTTGGGGCAAGGACGGTCAACTTGCCATTGAGTTGCTGTACATCGGCACTTAAATGTCGGCTCGTAGCCTCGAACTGCTGCACCAAATCAGCATAGGCTTTGTAATAAACCTCTCCCTCTGCCGTTAAGTTAAACTTACGTGCAGATCGGTGAATAAGCTGACACCTCAATTTATCTTCAAGTTTTTTCAATCGACGGGAAACTGTTGCCGCCGGCAGTTTTAAATCCTGTCCCGCCGCCGCAAGGCTGCGCTTTTGGACAATACGAACAAAGAGTGAAATATCGTCAAACATGATTTCATTTATGGAATTTAAAAACTCGTTATTAGCTATATATCCTATTAACGAAATTAATTAAAGCTATTGCCTGTAGCTAAAACATTTACCCCACGAACAGTTACACCCATGAACAATTATATAGAGAGAAAAAATGAACAAACTATGGATTAGTGCAGGCATCGAACTTCAGGACGGTGCGGATTTAAACACTGTAAAATCAGCACTCAACCAACTGGTTGCTGACACTGTCAAAGAACCCGGCTGTATCAAGTTCGAAATTCTGCAACAACAGGACAAACCGGAATGTTTTACCTTGTGGGAATGCTGGGTGAACGATGATGCCCTCAAGGCACATTTCGAAGCCCCACATACCATCGCCTTTCTGGAAAATAACTACACCAAGGTAAATTATATCGAACGCCTACAAATGAATACTGCGGCCTAGGACAAGAAGCGAAAAATGAAACACCGCATCGTCTTTTCAATCCTGATGTCCTTTATCCTTTCCCTTCTGATGACCTGTTGGGTTACCTGGATCAATTTGGGATGGGGTCCGGAATTTATAGATAAGTGGTTCATCGCCTTTCGGTTGGCTTGGCCCGCAGCGGCCATCATCGCCTTTGCTTTAGGTCCCTTTATCCAACGCACAACTCAACAGATTGTCCGTAAAATATCTTAACCAAGATAGGTAGGAAAACATGTCAATGGAACGAATCAATTATCCCGAACTCGGGCTGCCCATCGGTCCCTATACCCATGCAGTCATCCACGGGAACGCTCTCTATACATCAGGCTTCACAGCCTTTGGAACACCTGAACAACACGCATCTATCAGTGATCAGGCAAAAGCAATCTTCTCGCAACTGGAAACCATAGCCAAAGCCCAAAACACATCCTTAGAAAACCTCGTCAAAGTTACCATTTTTGTGACTGATATGTCTGACATGGATAGCCTTCGACTTGCGCTTGTGGAAATCTATGGTGATCACACACCCGCAAGTTCCCTGATAAAAATCGAGGCCCTTTTTGCCCTGGAACTAAAGATTGAGATCGAAGCGATTTTCGCACTTTAGCAGGGGTTTACCTTATCCCATTTAGGCAAAAAACCACCAAATAAAGACCTGAGCCTTCATCTCAGGCCTTTGTTTGGATGTCGAGAACGATATTCGGCAAGCTCAATTAAATGACACGATCAACAGTTTGCACTCAGCCTGACAGTTTGGTATTTTCCCTGTGGCCGATCAAAGAGGCCACCGGGTCCGCGGAAAGCTTCATTGCACTTTGTTCGATATTGATTGTTTCTGGATTTCCATTCCCCAGATCAGCGGACCATCGGGTGAAGAAAATGGGAAACCAATGCCTTATCAAAACGCAAATATCGACACGTTCAAAAAACAAGCCAAACGACTGAAAAAGGCCTATGCCTCTGGCGATACTGAGGCTCGGGTACGTGTGCAGGAAATCGTACCTGACAAGTTGACACTCACCCATGCCGATTTCCTGTTTGTAATTGCACGGGAACAAGGACACCAAAGCTGGCCAAAGTTTAAATTTGCACTAGAAACTTCGGTCATGAATAAAGAGCAAAAAGCTGATCGTTTGCGTTCAGCTCTTTATCTAGGGCATCGATGGATTATCGAAAAATTACTCGCAGAGAGCCCTGATCTAACTTCTTATGATCTGGGATTACAGATCGCGACCTACGATATCGAAGCTATTCACAAGGCACTTGCTGATAATCCCGGTTTAGTGACCAAAGCAATCAAAGGGCGATTGCCTTTTCACCACCTGTGCTTTTCTCATTACATACATGTTGAACCAGAGAAAGCAGACAAAATGTTGGCCATGGCCCAGCTGCTGCTCGACAAGGGTGCAGATTTTAATCATGGCATGTCGCCAGACTTTAGTTCACATGAAAATAACGAACACACCTTATCCCCGCTTTATGGCGCGCTGGGTCATGCGAACAATATGGTTTTGGCTGAATGGCTTTTAAGACAAGGTGCCAACCCTGATGACAACGAGAGCCTTTACCACGCTACAGAGTTGAGCCACCACCAGGGTTTAAAGCTCCTCTTAAAATATAATGCTAATCCGAAAGGCACCAATGCCTTAGCCCGAGCACTGGATTTCAAGGACCAAACCGCCGTTCAGCTTTTACTTGATCACGGCGCAGACCCTAACGAAGTCGCCAAAGAGCACCCAAGCGGTCAGCCCGTTGACACGATACCAGCGCTGCATCAAGCCGCGCGTCGGCAATGTGGATCAGATATAGCCGAGCTGCTTTTAGAATATAACGCAGATGCCAACTACATTTGGCAAGGGCATACAGCCTATGCTCTCGCCCTTATTCACGGAAATTCTGATTTTGCAGACACTTTATCAAAAGCGGGCTATGCACATGCCCTTACGCCGAACGAAGTCGTTCTGGCCAGTTGTTCTAGGGGGCGCCCAACAGGTAAAATTACAGAAGAGCTAGAGGGCGAAGATCGTCTATTAATTACCAAGCTCATCACTGAACCCGACCGTCTTGACCATGTAAAATCTCTTGTTGCTGCTGGGCTTGATATAAACCAGACCGATGCAATGGGGCTTTCCCCTCTTCATGCGGCTTGTTGGGCCGGGTTACCGGATCAGGTTTCATACCTGTTAGAATTCGATCCTGATCTTGAACAACTCAACAATTTTGGCGGGAATGCTTTTCACACCACCCTTCATGGGGCCTCAAACTGCCCGGAACGAAAGCAAAGAGATCACATATCCTGTGTCCGATTACTTCTTGAAGCTGGTGCAAAATTAGACCCACGTGATATCCAGAACGTTGGTTCTGAAAATATGGCCTTGTTCCTCGAAGACTGGCTGGATAATCATCCGACAGCCATAAACTAAAAAACTTATTCCGGAAGACTATTACTTCCGTCATTAAGGGGCCGCTGCATGAGAACGCTATCCATCCAGCGGCCAAACTTAAACCCGATCGACTTGATTGTCCCAGTTCGCTCGAACCCCATTTTTTGATGGAACACAATGGACGGCAAGTTTTCTGAATCACCAATAACCGCGATCATCTGGCGATAACCACGGGCTTCGCACTGATTAATCAAATCATCCAACAACAAGCAACCGAGCCCAAAGCCACGTGCATCCTTGTGCACATAAATCGAGTTTTCCACGGTATAGCGATAACCAGGACGGGGACGATAGGACGAAGCATAGGCGTAGCCCACAACCTTATCATTCTGAACTGCGACCCGGTAGGGATCCCCCCCACCGACGACACCATTTTTTCGCGCAAGCATTTCAGCGTGATCAGGCGGCGTTTCCTCCCAACTGGAAACACCGTGCAGAACTTCATCTGCGTAAATCTCCTGAATGCACGCTATATCGCTGTCATCAACATTCCGAATTATAATTTGATCTCGTGGTAAGCTGCTCATGATGGCCTGATCTTCTAAAAAACAGTGCTGTTCACTATCATTGTTCGTAATAGATTCTTGCAAGTACTAAGAACATTTCACCAAAAATAGAACTGCGCTCTATTTATAGAAACCAGTAACCCGCCGCTTGCAAACCATCAACATCAACCAAGACACAGTCTTGTCCCGATAGTATTGTAAAATTGTAGATAAATCAGTAACTCGTTTAAATTGGCTTCCCGGCAACCTGAACAGCGCTGGCAATAATGTTTTGAGAGATCATCTCTTTTAGCTCGGGGCTATGCATGGCACGCGCAAGATTAACCCCACCAATTAAAACACCCAACATGGACCATGCTCGCGCAGCTTTTTCTTCTTCTGTGCCGCCCGCAAATCCTTTGGCAACAAGCGCCGTTATTTTACGCATCTTACTTTCAAACAGAACACGAAGTTCCTGATCAGAACGAACCACTTCGGATGTCAGGCTCGACATGGCACAACCACAGGCGCGATTATCCCGGTTATCTGCCCCAAGATAATACCGTGCAAAAACCTCTACCCAATTTGAGCCATTTTTCTGCTGGAAGGTAGGAATACCCGCGATAACTTCGTCCAAACCATCCAACACGGCAGCCGAAAAAGCACCATCTTTTGATCCAAAGTGTGCATAGAATGCCCCCGAGGTAACGCCAGCTTCCTTGGCAATGCCATCAACGCCAATCCCTGCATAGCCATTGTGCCGAAAACTTCGCCCCGCAGCAGCCAACATACGTTTATGGGTTTCTTCCCGTTTACTTAACTTCTGCACCAAGGTGTCATAACTCCAAAAGATTAGATCTTTTCTTGGATATACCAACTCATTTGGCATACCGATCGTTATATTTATGTAATAAAAATTTTCTCACCCTACAAGAGACAACATGAACATTATTCATGAAGAATACGGGATTGATCTGCAAAAAATTTTGTTATGCATGGGGTTTAAATTTTTTCGTCATACCGTAACTAGCTGGGGAGACAAGCTTGTAACCCAGTTTTTCATAGAAAACAGATTCATCGGCAATCACAGATTCATCGGCAATCATTGGAACATATGAACCGACAAGGGCCACTGAAGACAAATAATTATCGATATGTTCCATCACTTTTCGTCCCAAGCCTTGCCCTTGATAATTGGGATTTACAACAACATCTACGATTTCAAAATTACATGCTCCATCACCAACAACACGGCCCATCGCTATAAGCTTTTCGCCATCTCTGACCGATACACCATAAAGAGAATTTAGGAGCCCAATTTTGGCAGCTTCCAAAGATTTCGGTCACAAACCTGCTGTCACTCGCGTATCACAGTATTTTTGCGGGCTAGCACTTGTTCTTTAAATTTAACGTCATCGTTTCTTACTTTTTGATGCAGGGGCAATGCCCCTAGCCCAGTTTCATGTGCCGGTTTACGTCTTTATAGAGCAGGTAGCGGAAAGGACCGGGGCCACCGGCGTAGCAGGCTTGCGGGCAGAAGGCGCGCAGCCACATGTAATCACCGGCTTCGACCTCGACCCAGTCCTGATTGAGGCGATAGACCGCTTTGCCTTCGAGCACATAGAGCCCGTGTTCCATGACATGGGTTTCGGCAAAGGGGATCACGCCGCCGGGCTGGAAGGTAACGATATTGACGTGCATGTCGTGGCGCAGATCGTCCGGTTCGACAAAGCGGGTGGTCGCCCACTTGCCGTTGGTATCGGGCATGGCAGTGGGGGCGATATCTTTTTCATTGGTGACAAAGGCGTCAGGTTTGTCCAGCCCGTCAACGGCTTCATAGGCCTTGCGCACCCAGTGGAACTTCACCTGAGTATTCGTGTTGTTGGCTAGGCTCCAGTTACAGCCCGCCGGCAAGTAAGCATAACCGCCCTCGGTCAGGTCGTGAGTTGTTCCTTCGATGGTCAGGCTTAAGCCGCCTTCGACCACAAAAATCACCCCTTGCGCCTGGGCATTAGGCTCGGGCTTGGTGCTACCGCCACCGGGCTGGACCTCCATAATGTATTGGCAAAAGGTTTCGGCAAAACCGGACAGCGGCCGCGAAAGCACCCAGAGCCGGGTCTTCTCCCAATGGGGCAGGAAGCTGGTGACGATATCGCTCATGGTTCCCTTGGGGATCACGGCATAGGCCTCTGTAAACATGGCGCGGTCAGTCAAAATCTGGGTCTGCGGGGCCAGACCGCCCTGGGGGGAATAGTAAGAAGAGTGCGACATGTCTTTGACCTCGAAAAAGGGTGGTGAAATGGAAAATGGATTAAGTAAATATTGCTGTGAGGTAATATCACTATTCTAGGCTCTGTTGCAAAAATTTCAGAAGCCCTTATGCATTCTTGCAAGGCTCTTTTAAGCAGCCAACCTATCTGTACTGTCAAGATCGAACGGAAAAACTTCGCTCAAGGCATTCGGTCCAATACTCAAGGCACTGTCGATAAGACGTCCTTATCCCATGATATCAAGCTGGATTTTTAGAGTACTGGTTTGACCTTTCTTTAATGACCTCATGATTCCCCCCCCTATAGCTTGGTTACGTATCAATCAACCACTTGGGCTCAATCAACCACTTGGACTGGACGTCACGCCATAAATACGTAAATAGCGGTCATAAATTTTTTCGTATTCGCCATTATCTTTTATCTTTTGCAACGCCTTATTAAATTTAGTGCAGACCTCGGCGTCCCAAAAACCCATGCGAGTATAAGCAACGGGAAGGATATCATGAATTTTAAACAAGCTTGCCGGAACATTATTTCCAGAAAGGTTCTTTAAACTATTCAAGAAAATAAACAGGTCCCCAACACTGACATCAACACGCCCATCCCAAAGAGCTTGCGCCTGGACCCCCGGTTCAGAAGCAACCGAGAACATGCCATTCTCCACAACAGAAGCGAAGCTTGGTCCAAAAAAGTCCTTGGCCCCCTGAAAAGCAATAATATTTAACCCTTCTAGATCTTCGATTTTTTCCAGGGCTATGTTTGTTTCCGCACGCGTTATGGCCACATCCCGAAACCTGAAAGCCGGATCAGATCGACATGCGTCGACCTCCACACTGTCAAAAAGGTTAGAGACTGCATCAACTTTTCTACGAGTGAATTCTTGCCATAATCGATTATTCGGACGCCCAAAGATAAAAACGGGGTCATGATCGGGAATTTCCTTAAAAACAGCAGTAATGATTTCAGTAAAGATACCAGTGTGATTTCCGGCAATATAATAGGGTTCGAAGTTCCCCATAGCTATCGTTACGTCCTCACTGGAAGCTTGCGTTGAGAAGAAAACGAAACCAACAAGAAATAGTAGTAACTGCTTAATTTTCAGAACAGGCAA
Source organism: uncultured Kiloniella sp. (assembly GCF_937128705.1). GTDB lineage: Bacteria > Pseudomonadota > Alphaproteobacteria > Kiloniellales > Kiloniellaceae > Kiloniella. The sequence continues at coordinate 18,815 of NZ_CAKZMP010000383.1, forward strand.
AAGTGACGCCACCTAACTCTCCCCACAGAGAAACCCCGACATCAACTTCAAAGACCCCAACATAAACAAAAAGTGATGATTTTTATCGTAGTCTTTTTTTTACTTTTCGCCAGCCAGATAGACACCGAAATAAACATTCTCCCTGTCTATAGTGTGGATTGACGTTTCTTCACACATTTTTCGAGATAACGAATTAATCGGTAGGTCAGTCCTTCACGCGGTGCATTGGGGGGCCATATGGCATAAACAGGTAAGCTTTCGGCCTTCCATTCCGGGAAAAGTTCGATCATTTTACCCTGCCTGATATCTTCTGCCACCAGGAAATCCGGTGGTGTAATCACCCCCAAACCAGCACGTGCCATTTGTACAACCGCATGAATATTATCCAGGACAATCTGTGGTTCATAAGTCAACCGCACACATTCCCCCAACTTGTTTATCAACAATTTATCATTTGGTCGCATCCTAAGACCGATAAAGTTCCAACCCGACAGATCTTGAATTTTCAACGGCTTTGGACGGTTTTTCAAATAAGCAGGTGAAGCGACAAGCTTACGTTCCATGTCTGACAGCTTCTTGGATTTTAAAGTACTATCGCGAACGGTCCCAACGCGGATCGCAACATCAATTCCATCACGAATAATATCTTGTTGATGGTCGCTGAAATTAATCAACAACTTAATCTTAGGATGCTCTTGAGCAAAACAGGCTAGGTCATCAACCACTGGCCCCTGAATTAGCCCGGCAGGTAAGGTAATACTTAACTTCCCTGTGGGTTCTGTCGCTTTTGTCGCAATGGCGTCAAAGCCGCTTTCAGCTAGTGACAGCATTTCCTTTGCATAGCCAAATAGTTTTTCACCATCACTGGTTAGGGACAAGCGGCGGGTGGATCGATATAGCAAGGCCACGCCCAGTTTGTCTTCTAGTTGGGAAACATGGTGGCTAATTACAGACGGTGACAGCCCCAATGCGCGCGACGCAGCCCGAAAAGACCCAGTTTCAACCGTCTTTGCAAAGACGGTCATTGCTCTTAGCTCATCAATCATTAGGTCAATATTTCAAACAGTCAAAATTAATTATCTTATATTATCACAGTAACTAGACAAAGCTATAGTCCCCAAGCCTTATCAATTTCAGCTAACGCAGGAAAAACAAAAATGGATAACAGAACAGGGATTGATGCGATGTCCAATCATGGCTTATCGACAAACAAAACTGATGAAATAAATACGGCGATTATTCATGCTTCAGATACATCCCCCAATCTTCCTGCTACGCATAAATGCGTCATTGTTGTTGATCAAGCGATGCCTATTGGTTTCATCGCCAATACGGCCTCTGTGCTCTCTCTTTCTATCGGAAAACAACACCCGGAATTAATCGGTCAAAACATCAAGGATAATGACGGCAACTTACGTCAGGGAATTACAATCTTGCCCGTGCCTGTGTTGAAAGGTACCGCCCCCTTGTTGCATAAACTGCGGGAAAAGGTTCGCCCGTACGAGCCTGACCTGACAGTCATCGACTTGATCACAGCAACACGAACCACCCGGACTTATGCGCAATATTCAGAACAAATGCTGACCACACCTGTCGAGCATCTGCACTATTGTGGTATCGCGTTATACGGCACACAAAAACTGGTCAATAAATTCACCGGAAATCTGGGGCTGCTTAAATAAAACAACCATGCCTTAGACCCAACGGCGCACCTTGGTTTTATAGTCCATATAGGCTTGCCCAAAAGTTTCGGCCATCACCTTTTCTTCGTAGGAAATATACCACCGATCCGCCACGGCAATAAACAAAGCACAGATCAAAAAGGGTGACAGAGCCCCCAAATACAGCGCGACACCAAAGGTAGAAATGGCAAACCCCAAATACATCGGATTACGGCTAAATCTAAAAAGCCCCGTTGTAATAAACTGATCCGGCCTTTTAAACGTTTTCAAGTTGGTCTTTGCGCGCATGAACTGCACCCCTGCGATCAACGTGATACTCAAACCACCTATAAGATCCAGAATTCCTATCAGGGTCCAAGGGGGCTGCAGAAACCTGAGGATCGGGTAATAAGTACTCAATAATACCATCATCACGGCACAGACTAAAAAGAAAAAAGGCGGCAACAGTCTTTGCATATTCTCAACCCTTCAATCTGTTGTAGATAATAGTAATCACAGACAACGCCTTAGGATAAACCGCTTAACTTCCCTTGGCTTGAGAAGATATAATACCGCAATTTCCTTTGCCCCCGAACGAACAGAAAAATCACAAGAGTACTAAAAACACCGATGAACATTCCCAAAAGAATTTGCGACGGAAAATAATTTCCAACAAAAACGACGCCCCAAGCATTTGCCATACCAAGAACGAATAGACTGATGCTAAACAGATAGCTCCTGAACCAGACGATACATGCGAATGTTAGTGTTAACAAAAAGATAGGATAAGGTCCCATCCACCGTCCTAAAGAAGCCCCATGCATCCAGGAAAACCCAATACTTATATCACTGGGTGTCACCAATGGATAAATCCATGCGACTAAGTGGTTGAGCACAGTCGCTATCCCGATCGTCGCAATAACGGGCAAAATCCCATCGGCAAGATCGTCTTTTTTCCGCAAAATAAGAATCAACAGTCCGCATACAGCAATAAGCTGTGGCCACCACGATAAAAAACGCCCCCAGTCAATCAACCACAAAGCTGTGTTGGACGTCGCATTGATCATTGTAAAAAGATCTAAATTCAAGTTCTGCACGGGGACACCAAATTTTAACACACCAATTTTTCTTCGTCTCAAATGACACTACGCTATCAGAGCTTTTAAAGCACTGAGCTGTATCAATCTTCACTAATTCATTTGTCTCTGGGGTTTTATGAATCATTTACTCTTAAGAACTTATGAAACATGCTTAAAATTCCCAATGTGTCTGATGTAAAGGTCCTTCCTTACGGAAACCTGACGGTACATTTTAATACCGCAGTTTATAAATCCCCCTCCTTGATGCCCCTGTATCACGTTAAATGTATCACGCTAAAAATTATTCCCTTATTGAACTTTCACCCCTGCCTTATAAACTGCCTCATCCAATAACTTTTATTTTAGCGATTTGTTTATGCTGACTCTTTCTCTTTTTAATATTGCGGCAATAACCATTACACTTGCCGCCTGTTTCGGTTATATCAATCACCGCTGGCTTCGGATGCCGATTTCTATCGGTCTGGTCATCATAGCTTTGTTTGCCTCTATTATTGTGATGCTGATTGACATTGTCCTGCCAGAGTTGGGAATTCAAAACGCTGTCAGGTTCTCTCTCGCTCAAATCGATTTCCATGAAACCCTGATGAAAGGCATGTTATCCTTCCTCCTTTTTGCCGGGGCGCTCCACGT
>NZ_CAKZMP010000384.1 GCF_937128705.1 uncultured Kiloniella sp.
AGGGGCTTTGTGCTCCCAAAGGATCAATTAAATTTAGTCGCCTTCGACTTTGCACTGTGATTGGATGTAGTTTTGAATACCAATACGTTTAATCAACTCAAACTGAGTTTCGAGGTGATCCACATGCTCTTCTTCGTCAACCAGAATTTCACGAAGCAATTCGCGACTGCCATAATCTTGGACAGAGTCGCAATAGGCGATGCCTTCTTTATAAACCTCAACGGCTTCTAGTTCACCTTCGAGGTCACACTTAAGAATTTCTTCTACGTCTTCGCCGATTTTAAGTTTATTGAGGTTTTGAAGATTTGGGAAGCCATCAAGAAGTAAAATACGATCCATAAGCTTATCAGCATGTTGCATTTCTTCGATGGATTCTTTGTATTCGTGCTTGGCAAGGCCTTCAACGCCCCAGTCTTGTAAGAGTTTGTAGTGAAGGTAGTACTGGTTAATTGCTGTCAACTCGTGCGTTAATGCAGTGTTTAGTAGTTCGATAACTTTTTTGTCGCCTTTCATGGGGTCCTCGCTTTTAATTCGTTCGTGGTGAAATTTATTATCTTATCACAGGTTGTAATCTACTTTAGAATCTTTCCAATAATGTAAATTGTTTGCTGAAAAATTCAAGTACTTTATCAGGAAATTTATTTCCTGATAATGATTATTAATCACTTTTGGGATTGATGTTAAGTTTATTTTTATTGTTTTAAGTACTGAGGTGACATGTAGTTTATGTTTTTTCGTATTTTTTGGTATTTTTTTATTATAGGTCATTTGATGACAGTATAGATTAATTTTATATTTTAATTTTGTTTTTCTTTATTGTTCTAGAAAAAATCGCACGAGTTTTCATTTGGGTTTGATAAGACTGCTTTGAGTTTTATTAACGCTTTTTCTAACTTATGAGCCGTGTCAGGTGCCATGATCGAGAGCCTGACGTTATGCTTTCCAGCTGTTGTATTGTTGGCGAAGCGACTTCCGTCAAGAATGTGGACTCCAGCTTCGGCAGCACGCCGCACGAGTTGGGGAATTGGTATATCTTTGGGGAAACCTATCCATGCATGTGATTGACAGGTTTTTAGGTCGGTTGCGTATGGCGAGAGAAGCTGGGTTGTGAGCTCGTGGCGTTTTCTTGCTTCGGATCTTATTTGGCGTGTAAAGGAATTGAGATCGTCCCCGCGTCCTGCGATTTCTATTGCTGTATTGATAAGGATAGGAGAAACCATCCAGGTTTGCGCTGTGATGCCCTGTGCCATAAGCATAGTGATATGGGGTGGGGCAACTGCAAAACCTATCCTCAACGAGGGTGAAATTCTTTTTGCCAAGCCGCTGAGATAAACAGTTTGGTCGGGAAAAAGATGCGCGTAAGGGGGCGGGGCATCTGGGTATAGAAAGCCATAGATATCATCTTCTATAATGAGGACATCGTACTTTTGTGCTATGAGGCCGATCTCTTGACGCCGGGAAAGAGGTGTTGTGATGCAGGTTGGGTTATGGCCTGTGGCTGTTGTTACGAGAATACGAATGCGACCTTTTTTGCATTGCTGCTCAAAAGAAATTGGACAGATGCCCCGTTTATCGGTTTCCACGGTTATACTGGATAACCCCAATTGGGATATGGCAGCACCGACACCTGGATAGCTCAGGGGTTCAAGACATATTGTATCCCCAGGGGATGTCAGACGCCCAAGGGCCGTATATACACCGTTTTGGGCGCCATGATTTATAAGCATTCTATCTTCGGATACATCCTGTAATAAGGGGGGCAAAAAAGCACGTAATGCTAGTTTTTGCTGGGTATCACCAAAACCGTCTCGATAGGTCATAAGGTTATAGCTGGAGGCTTTTGTCGCTGTACGTTGTAGCGCCCAACGAATTATTTCTTCCCCCAGTCGTTCGCAATTGCGTTCATTCCCAGATCAATGACCGGGCCAGTAGTTAAGGATTGTTCTCGCTTCTCTTGATGGGGTTTGGGAAGAATAACATCTGCCCCAATGTTTGCTGCCTCTTGTACAAAAGTTCCTTGGCCAACCCTAGCATTTACCAACCCCTTGCGTTCTAAGGAGCTGTATACACGTGACATCGTACCAAGGCTGCACTTGGCTTCCCACGCGGCGGTACGTAAAGGGGGTAACTTCTCACCTGGTTTCAGCATGCCATCCCGGATGGCACCTTTGAACAGCTGTTCCAAATGGGCGTACTTCTGCCCTGTGTTGGATTGGTTTTCTGCTATGAGCGTTAAAATTGTCATAGGAACAATATAATAATTGTTCAGTGAACATTTCAATATGAATATTTGGGGTATGAAAAATGTGACCAGACATATTGTCTGAGATTGAAGGAAAGGAACATTTGCGATGCCGATTGAAAATATTATACCTGCCTTGATTTTTGCTGCGGTTATGTCTGGCACACCGGGGCCAGCAAATATGATATTGATGGCGACAGGTGCAAAGCTAGGTTTTAGAGGTGCTTTTCCTTTTACGATGGGGGTGCAGAGTGGCTTCTTCTTGGTTCTTGCTGTTACAGCTTTTGGGGTGACAACCCTTATGAAAGGGGTGCCTGGGCTGGCGCCAGTTATAACCGTGGTTAGTAGTGGTTATTTACTGTATCTGGCTTGGAAAATAGCGCGTTCGGATCCGGGAAGCCTCTCTGGAGAACACAGTGTAGATGCCTTGGGGTATTTAAAGGGCTTGATTGTGCACCCTATGAACCCAAAGGCGTGGTTGATGGCAACAACGGTGTTTGCGCAGTTTACAAATCAATCTAGCCCAGCTTGGGAGCAGTGGGCGGTGATGTGTGTTGTTTTTATAATTGGTGGCTTCCCGACAAACTGTATGTGGTCCTGGGGCGGTGCTAAAATAATATCTGCGATCCAGAGCCGGCAAAAACGGTTGATTGTAAATGGTGTGCTGGCTGTTTTGACCGTTGCTATTGTGGCCTATATGGGAATTAGCCAAGTCATGGCCTGATAAAAGTCATAACCAGATACAAGTGGTAACCAGATAAAAGATGTCATCTTCTGAGCAAAAAAAGACGAGAGGGGCATTGCCTCTCTCGCTCAGTAAGGTCGATAGAGCTTCACTGATTACAAAGTTGGCGGTAATCAGCTTGCCTATATCTCTAAAGTCTTTTTCGATCCGGGCGAAAACACAAAACGCCTGAACCAACCTCAGAGATTAAATCTCTGCCTTAATCTGCGGAGGCCTGTATTCCATTAAGGAATGAAAGGCATTGCAGGGCAGAAGCACGATGGCTCATGCACAAAAGCCATAACTAACAAAATCAAGCACAGGGACTGACTTGTTTGTGAAAATTAAAATAGAATTCACAGCGAGATCTGGCAATAAAACGTTGTGTTGTTTTGAAAATTTTGTAAAATTATTTAGGGAGATTTTCAAAATTTTGTGAAAGCTGTAAATGTTATGGCAAGACAAGTCTTTGCAGGGCGGAAAATTCGCCATTTAAGAAGCCAGATCGGCCTTACACAAATTGCGATGGCAAAGAAAATTGATATTTCGGCTGCCTATTTAAATCTTGTTGAACACAATCAACGCCCTTTGTCACGGAAGCTACAAAAAAAACTGGAAGTGGCTTTTAATGTTAAGGAAGGTGAACTCACCGGGGGAGAAGAAGCAAGATTACTTTCCGCGATGAATGAGCTTTTTTCGGATCCTCTGTTTGAACGGTCCAGGCTTAATAGCACAGTACTTGGTGATTTTGTCGCCATGCACCCTGAAATCAGCCGTGCCCTGTTAAAGCTTTACCGTGCGTTTCGAAATGCACGCGAAGATACCCTCAAAGCACGGGAGTCAATTTCCGCTGATCCCTATTTCACGGAAACAAGCCATCAACTTTTGACGCAGCTAACATCTATTCGGTCGTTTGCCGAGATTTTGCAGGACAATGATGATCTTTCAGAGCATCAGCGCGAACGCTTTACCAATGTTTTGGTCGATGAAAGTCAGAAATTGACCTCAATGGTTGGAGAGTTGTTTGATTTTATTAATGGTGAATCCAAAAAGGGCACTTTGTTGAGCGAGACGCCTACTGATGAAGTGGTGGATATGCTTTCGGCCAACGATCACTACTTTCCTGTTCTTGAATCCGCAGCCGAAGAGCTTAGAAGTAGATTGGGAGAACCCAAGCCCTATGGATTGTTTGATGCCTTGGCTAACTATCTAGATCAGCAACTCGGCATAAAGGTCGAGATTGTCCCTGTATCTTCACAGGGTACTCTGCAGCGTGGTATGTGGGAATTAGAAGGTGAAGACGGTGGGACGCTCAGGCTTATGGAAACACTGGCGACCAGTTCTTTAAACTTTAGAATGGCACGCATAATTGCAGAAGTTGCTTATGCTGATGTGCTGGAAAAGGTCCTTGCTGATGTGCCTCTTGGTAGTGATGAAGCTCAAAGCTTATGTTTGAAGGCGCTGGGAAGTTATTTTGCCGGTGCTGTGATGATGCCCTACAGCGTATTTCGGATCGCAGCTTATGATCTTCGTCATGATATTGACCTGCTCCGTCGGCGTTTTCGGGCTGGTTTTGAGCAGGTCTGCCATCGACTGACAACCTTGCAGAAGCCTGAAGAAGAAGGTGTTCCTTTTCACTTTATTCGTGTTGATCTTGCTGGGCAGATATCAAAACGTTTTAGTGCGTCAGGCCTGCGTATCCCGCGGTATGGTGTTTTGTCTCCAGATTGGGGTGTTCAGGATGCATTTCTTAAGCCTGGGCGTATTAACCTTCATTCTTTACGCGATGAAGATCAAAGTATCTACTTTTCGATTTCAAAGACAGTGACAAAGCCTGGGGTTATGGTAGGGCAGGCGGGGAATACCTATGCCATTAGTCTGGGGTGTGAAGCGTCATTTGCCCGTCATGTGGTTTATGCTGACGGTGTTGATTTTTCCCATCCGGATAGTGTTTTAATGGGGAGCTAACTCCTACAGCAAGGATGAATGAAAAACACAGCTTGGCAAAACACCTAGCCAGACTGTAATGTAGGACCTACAGGGAATAAAAAAGAGATAACCGGATAACGCGGAGAAAGGCAGAAAATGCCTCAAACGGTTCTCGTGGTCGAGGACGAGCCTCATATTGTCGACTCATTAAGCTTTTTGATGAAGAAAGCTGGCTTTGAAGTCTTTATTGCGCGTGATGGCGATGCAGCATTGCGGATGGTGAAAAGCCGTCCACCAGATCTGATGCTGCTTGATATCATGTTGCCAAGAAAAGACGGTTTTGAAGTCTTGAAATCTGTGCGTTCAAATGATGCGTGGAAAGAAATACGTGTTATTTTGCTTACGGCAAAGGGACGTGATGTTGATCGATTGAAGGGGATGGAACTCGGTGCTGATGACTTTGTGACGAAGCCTTTTTCAACAAAGGATGTTGTTCGACTGGTCAAGCAGCATTTAGGTGTTGAAGATAAATTGGCGTAGATCTTATAGAATCAAACGCTGATTTTGTGACACGAGTTCGCATTCCCCAGAAGGAGTATGAGTGAGGCGTCCAGGTGATAAAGGCGATCGTAGTATTGCGCTTTTTTTATTGGCATTACTGCTTTTTAGCCCCCTTTTTCTATCCATTTTCAGTAGTGAAAAGCTAATATGGGGCGTTCCGCCGTTGTTTTTGTATCTTTTTATCGTATGGGGCGGGATTATTCTGGCCGTAGCGTGGTCTGCATCAAAAGACGCTGATGATTCGACGGGCGCTCTTGATCCCTATTCTTCTCCGGTAATTGATACGCTGGGGGCCGAGACTAGAGGCCTGCCGGATAAAGAACTGGAAAAGCAGCAAGAGAAAGACCTGTTGTCAAAGGATCATGACCATGTTGGTTGACTGGATTATTATCCTTTCTTCTATTGCTTACCTGCTCGTTCTTTTTGCGATTGCCTATGTGGCAGATAAGCGTGCTGAAAGAGGGGTGGGCATAACGTCTCATCCCTATGTTTATGCGCTTTCTCTTGGAGTGTATTGTACATCTTGGACGTTCTATGGGTCTGTTGGCCTTGCTGCATCTAGTGGATTGAATTTTTTACCAATTTATCTAGGGCCGACACTTGTTTTTGTACTTTGGTGGTTGGTTGTTAAAAAGATCATCAGGATTACGAAAGCTCATAGAATAACCTCAATTGCTGATTTTATATCATCACGTTACGGTAAAAGTACGCCTTTGAGTGCATTGGTTACTATTATCGCGGTTGTGGGCATTGTCCCCTATATATCTCTTCAGCTCAAAGCTGTTGCAATTAGCTTTAATGTTTTAAAGCAATACCCCGAAGTTGTCGCGCCGCTTAATTCGCCACCGATTGCCACTGTTGCTGATACTGCATTCTGGGTTGCATTGGTTCTGGCAATTTTTGCGATTTTATTTGGTACCAGGAATATTGATAATAGTGAACATCACGATGGTGTCGTGGTCGCTATTGCCTTTGAATCGGTTGTAAAGCTACTGGCTTTTCTCGCGGTAGGTATTTTTGTGACCTTTGGGCTTTATGATGGGTTTGGCGACCTATTTAAGCAAGCATCCCGGGTACCGGAACTTGTTCAATTAATGACATTTGAAAAAGAAGGGGCCTATGTTACTTGGGTCACGTTAACCACATTGTCGATGGTTGCCGCAGTTTGTTTGCCTAGACAGTTTCAGGTTATTGCAGTTGAGAATGTTAATGAGCCCGGGCTTAGGAAAGGTGTATGGCTTTTCCCGCTCTATCTATTGGCAATTAATGTGTTCGTATTGCCGATTGCTTTGGGGGGGATGCTTCAGTTTCCCAAGGGGGGGATGAATGCGGATACTTTTATTCTCACGCTTCCTATGGCTCATGGGCAGGAGATGTTGGCTCTTTTGGTCTTTTTGGGCGGGTTGTCCGCAGCGACATCGATGGTCATTGTTGCAACGATAGCTTTAAGTACGATGGTGTGTAACGATTTGGTAATGCCGATACTTTTACGCTGGAATTGGCTGGGACTAAAGCAGAAGAGTGATTTTACTGGGGTTCTGCTTTTTGTCCGACGTAGCAGTATTATCCTGATTCTTTTGTTCGGATATGCCTATTTCCGCTTTTTGGGTGAAAGCGATGCGTTGGTTACCATTGGCCTGATTTCATTCGCTGCGGTCTTCCAATTCGCACCGGCTATGATCGGGGGAATGTTCTGGAAAGGTGGTAATCGCAAAGGGGCTTTGGTTGGGCTTTCTTGCGGAATTATTGTGTGGGCTTATACGCTTCTTTTGCCTTCGTTTGCCAAGTCAGGTGTGTTGCCAATTACTTTCATTGCGGCTGGTCCTTGGGGGATTGAGTTGCTCAGACCCTATGAACTGTTTGGTTTGCAAGGGATTGACCACCTAACCCATTCTCTTTTCTGGACAACGGTTTTTAATGTCGGGGGGTATGTCTTTGTCTCACTCTATACGCGGCATTCTGCTATTGAGAGGGTACAAGGAGCCTTGTTTGTTGATGTTTACCGCTACGCTGATCAGGGGCCACGGTCTCAATTATGGCAAGGGTCTGCATCAGTTGAAGACCTGTTTAATCTTCTGGTCCGTTTTTTGGGGCGCGCAAGGGCAGACAGAGCCTTTAGCGGATATTTCAGGGATAGAGGGCTGGAACGCAGACGTGTCATTGCGGCGGATGCGGATCTCGTTCATCTGACGGAGCGATTACTTTCTGGTGCTATTGGTGCGGCTTCGGCCCGTGTGATGATATCTTCTGTTGTGAAGGGAGAAGTTGTTCGGCTGGAAGAGGTGATGACGATTTTGGATGAAACATCGCAAGTCATTGAGTACAGCCAAAATCTGGAGCAAAAATCCAAGGAGTTGGAGAGCACCACATCTCAGTTGCGTGCGGCAAATGAGCGACTTCAGGAACTTGATCGTCTGAAAGATGAATTTCTGTCTACTGTTAGTCATGAATTGAGAACACCCCTTACCTCTATTCGCTCATTTAGTGAAATTCTGAGTGACCATCCTGATTTGGAAGACGAAGAAAAAAGCAGGTTCCTGGGGATTATTGTAAAGGAAAGCGTTCGTCTAACCCGTCTTATTAATCAGGTGCTTGATCTGGCGAAAATTGAAGCTGGGCAAATGGAATGGATTTTGGAAGATTTAGACATTCCACAGGTTGTTGAAAACGCTATGGATACGATGTCTGCAACCTTAAGCGAAAAAGATATTGCGCTTGATGTTGATTTTGAGCCGAACCTGCCCGAAATCAGGGGGGATAGAGATCGACTAATGCAGGTCTTTGTGAACCTACTTTCCAATGCTGTGAAATTTTGTGACGAAGATCAAGGCTGGGTCAAGGTATCAGTTTTTCGACAGGGGCAAGAAATGGCAATCACAGTGTCAGATAATGGGCGAGGCGTTCCGTGGCAAGCTCGAGAGTATATTTTTGAGAAATTCCATCAATCCCGGGAAGGTCTTGCTGATAAACCCCATGGAACTGGATTGGGCCTAAGCATTTCTCGTCAGATTGTTGAATATTTCGGGGGGCGTCTGGAGCTGGTTCAAACGGGGAGTAAGGGATCTGTTTTCGGGGTCTTTTTACCTTTGCCTGCAGCACAGGTAATCGCTAAGGCTGGGCAATAGAACGATAGTTCGTTTCAGATTAATCTTTGGCTTGCTGATGATTGCGTCAAGCTGTTCAATAGGGTAAAACCGCATCAACGCAGGCTTACTGCAAAATTACACATACCATTAATTGGAGCGCCGAATGGCATCATATCAGTACATCTATCAAATGGATGGGGTTTCTAAAACCTTTCCCGGTGGAAAACAGGTTCTAAAGAACATTCATTTGAACTTTCTTCCTGGCGCAAAAATCGGCGTTTTGGGGCTGAATGGTTCAGGTAAGTCGACCCTGATGAAAGTCATGGCGGGTCTGGATAACGAAATCAATGGCGAGGCACGTGCTGCCGACGGTGTGAAAGTTGGTTACCTGCCTCAAGAACCGCAGCTTGATCCTGAAAAGGATGTTGCGGGAAATGTTTTCGAGGGCGTAGCAGAAACAAAAGCGCTGTTGGAAAATTTCGAAGCATTGAGTGCCAAGTTTGCCGAAGTTGATCCGGACGAAATGGATGATTTGATCGCGCAACAAGGCGAGCTACAGGAAAAAATTGATGCTCTCGATGCCTGGGACCTTGATCGTCAGGTTGAAATTGCTATGGATGCCCTGCGCTGCCCACCCGGTGATGCCGATGTGACAAAGCTGTCAGGTGGTGAGCGCCGCCGCGTTGCTTTGTGCCAGTTGCTTCTATCTACACCTGATATGCTACTTCTCGATGAGCCTACCAACCACCTTGATGCTGAATCAGTATCATGGCTAGAGCGCTTCTTGGAAGACTATAAAGGGACTGTTGTGTGTGTGACGCACGATAGATACTTCCTGGATAATGTTGCGGGCTGGATTTTGGAACTCGACCGCGGAGAAGGTATTCCCTACGAAGGAAACTATTCAAGTTGGCTGGAGCAAAAGCAGAAGCGTCTTTCGATTGAAGAGAAGCAGGAAAGCGCGAAGCAGAAATTCCTTAAAGACGAATTGCAATGGGTACGTCAGGGGGCGAAAGCGCGTCAGACAAAATCTAAAGCACGTCTACAGGCTTATGAAACATTGGTACAAGAAGAAAGCTCTCGTGCGCCGGACCCGGGTCGTATTGTTATCCCGCCCGCTCCACGTTTGGGAGATCTTGTTATTGAAGCGAATAACCTTTCAAAAGCTTTTGGCGATAAGCTTCTGATCGAAGATCTGAACTTCAAAATTCCGAAAGGTGCCATTGTTGGTATTATCGGTCCTAACGGGGCTGGTAAAACGACATTGTTCAGAATGATCACTGGTCAAGAAGAGCCAAGCGAAGGTTCTATGAATGTTGGTGAGACTGTCGAAATCGGATATGTCGATCAAAGCCGTGATGCGCTTTCTGCTGAAAAGAATGTTTGGGAGGAAATCTCGGACGGGCTTGATGTCATTGAGATTGGTAAGCACACCTATCAGTCCCGTTCTTATGTGGGCGCGTTTAACTTCAAGGGGGGTGATCAGCAAAAGAAAGTTGGACAGCTTTCCGGTGGTGAGCGAAATCGTGTGCATCTTGCAAAGATGTTACGTAAAAGCGCGAACGTTATTCTTCTCGATGAGCCGACAAATGATTTGGACGTGGATACACTGCGTTCTCTCGAAGAATCAATTCTTGATTATAGCGGTTGTGTCTTGGTGACATCGCACGATCGCTGGTTCTTGGACCGTATCGCAACCCATATTTTAGCCTTTGAGGGCGACAGCCAGGTCGTGTGGTTCGAAGGAAATTATGAAGATTATGAAGCTGATCGCAAGCGTCGCTTGGGTGCAGAGGCTGATCAACCACATCGTATTAAATACAAACCTTTGAAACGGTAGAGAGGTTCTCTACTTGATTATAAAAGGTGTCGGAACATATCGTTTCGACACTTTTTTTTGTTAAACGGAACGAGACATTACTTGCCTATAATAGCTGCCCAATAATCACATTTCATTTTGCACATACAAAAAAAGCCTCGGATTTTAAAATCCGAGGCTTTTAAATGTTTTTGTCGTGCGACTTGTCCTAGCTGCTTTCTTTAGGAGCAAAAGCACCTGATTGGACTTTTTCGCGTAGCTTGCTGTTAAGCGCAGAAAGGTCTCCACCGAGGCTTTTTAAGGCTGATGTATAATCGGATCTGTAAGTGGATCGCAGGCTAATGCCTTCGGCAGCAATATCTGTAATGATATAAGAAGATGAGTCTTCTTTCTTTTCAACGCGCCACAGTATCTGTGCAGGCTCTCCGTTTTCAGCTTTAATTGTGCTGAAGACGATAAAAAAAGATTTTTTTGGAACAACTTTTGTTATTTCAAAATCTGAGCTTGCATATTGGTTGAAAGTTGGCAGGAAGCGTTGAACCATGACATCTTCAAATATTACCTTGAATTCATCACGATGTCCTGTTTCAGCTTTGCGCCAATACTTGCCAATCACAAAGCGTGCGATACCTTCAACATCGAAATTTTCCTTTAGAAGGGTGCGGAACTGTTTTTCACGATCTTCTAAGGAAACGTCTTCGTTTGATAGTTGAGTAATGGCTTTTTCTTGCAGGGCCTTTAGGAAGAGACCTGCGTCATCGTCTGCATGTACCGTGCCATTAAAGGCGGTCAAACAGAAAGCAGCCCCCACAAGGAGAGCTGCTATGTTTTTTATAAAGCAAGTAATGTGCTTCATGGCTTATTCCACAAGAGAAACTTGATCATCATCTTCAGGGAAGATGTCTGTTAATCCTGGCGCCAATGTTGGTTCTACGTCACCGTCATTAATTTCGTTTTCGCGTTTCTGATGGTACAGCGAACGAACTCGGGCATAGAAATCAACTGAATCACGCTCTAGCTCATCAAGTGTTTCAATGTTACGTGATCTTTTGTCGATACCGTCTGTCACCTTGCGTGCAATCAGAACTTCTGTTTTTGCAACATAAGTCAATGGATCAAGAAGCGCGTCACCGATCAGGCCAACACCATCACGAACGTTGGATGGACCAAGAATTGGAAGAACCAGATAGGGACCTTCGGGAACACCCCAAGTGCCCATGGTCTGACCAAAATCTTCAGAATGATATTCTAGACCAGTTTGACCCGCAACGTCTGCCAAGCCACCGGCACCAGCAATCGTATTCACCAAGAATCGTGCAAAAGTATTTTCTGCCTTCTCGATATCACCTTGAAGAAGATCATTCGCAAGGATGACAGGTGAGTATGTGTTTCTGATGAAGTTTCGAACAGAATCACGAATAGGTGATGGGACAATGAAACGGTAGCCTTCTGCAACTGGGCGGAAGATCAGCGTATCTGCTGCATCGTTAAACGCAAAAATAAAGCGGTTAACGGTTTCAATTGGATCGTTGTCACCTTCTTCAACTGCAGCAGAGCTTTCAGTCTGCGCCCACTGATCATCAGTGGTAGCATTCGCTTCATCCTGCAGCGTTGAATTTGGCTTGCTTGCACAGCCTGTCACAAAAATAGCAACAGCAGTAAAAGCCACCAAACGTTTAATTAGTCGAGAATTAATCTCGGACAAAATACCTAACCCCACGACATTTCGCCTATCATTTGTTTCTACGGTCATAACACTTGTCCACCAGAGACCCCCCTGACACTTGCTCGATATACGTTCGTATCTCAAAGCAAATGCATATGAACAAAACAAAAATACTTAATGCTCTTAAAAGGTAAAAAACAATACGTTCTTTTAAAGAGTACAAAACTTAGTATGGTTGAGTATCACAGGCTTGATAGCAAAACCAGTCATAAGAGTAATAAAATGCGGCAGAAGAAATGGACTGTTGCATTTTTGCATCATCATCCTTTGATTTGTTTTAAATTTTAGAAAAACAAGGCTTGCGAATCTTTGTTAGCGTAATGTTTTATTAATCTTTTTTCGCAATGTGGTTTTAAATGGATTCGTTACGCATTGTGTTGTTTTCTTATTTATTGGATAGAGGAATATAGGCGTGATTAATTCGAACGAGGTAATGCCCCTGATTACTTTTGAAGGGCGCGTTCCGTCCGAATGGCTTGATTATAACGGGCATATGAATGTTGCTTATTATATGCACGTTTTCTGTGATGCGACGGATGCTTTTCTAGAGTTCTTCGGGGTGACGGAAGGCTATCGACAAGAAAAGAGATGTTCGACCTTCGTGGTTGAAAATCATGTGAACTATGTAAAAGAACTACACCATGGTTCGAATATGAGAGTTGAAACCAGGTTGCTGGGGTTTGATCGTAAAAAGATGAGCTACCACCATTCACTTTATAATGTTGATGCGGGGTATTTAGCCGCGACGTCTGAATGGATCTCTCTTCATGTGGATCTGGAAAAACGGGCCTCATGTGAAATGCCGGATACATTGGTTTGTAACCTGAGTGATATATACGAAGCTCAAAAGGACATGCCCTTGCCTGTTAATATCGGGCGATCAATAATGTCATGGGATAATAAATCCTGATCTGTTTGTCCTAATCTGTATCTTGCGGCTAAATTGCGAAAGGGTAGTAAGTGAAATTGAATTTACTTGAAGTTAGGCCTTTGATTTCTAACATTAAGGTTATGAAAAAAAGTCTTTGTCTCGCGATTCTCGTTTTTACCTATTTTCAATCTTCCTCTGTTGTTCTCGCAGCCTGTACAGATCCGGCAGGGGCTGATGTGGATTGGCAACGGTGTAATATGGACGGCTTGAACTTGGATAATGTCGATCTTTCCGGTTCTCATTTACGAGGCGCGAGCTTTTTGCGTGGCTCGCTTGATCGCGCTGATCTTAATAATATTTCTGCCTTTAGGGCCAAATTTGTCAGTGCTTCATTGGTTGAGGTCGATTTTTCAAAAGCTTCGTTGCCCGAAGCTGACTTTACCAAAGCAGATCTACAATCTGCTAATTTCACCAAAGCAAATTTGAAACGTGCCCGGCTTTTTAAAACAAATTTAAGAGGTGCCAATCTGACCAAGGCAAAAATAGAGGGTGCCGATTTAACAAAGGCTGATTTGTCCGGTGCAACGTGGGTCGATGGAAAAAGAATTTGCGCTGAGGGATCGATAGGACGCTGTAAATAGTATTTTTGTGAATACATTTAGCCAGTCTGTTTTAATGCCACTCATCTTTTGTGCTAGCTAGTTTTAACAAAAGTGTTTCATGTGCTGTTTTAGGTAATTTTATAAAAAAATACATTGTTCTGGTGGAACTATAATTTCCATAGCGTTATAACGCTTATTAGAACAACTAAATACTTTAGCTGCGGATGGCGGTCCTGCTTAACTCAATTTGTACTTCTTTTTTACTTCTAGGGATGGGTAGCGGCACAATCTGTATGATTGGCTTGTGTCCAAACGTTATCTTTAGCTCTCTCGCGAAACAGGGCCAGTATGTCCAAAGATAAAGCCCCCCGATTGTCTCCGATACAACAGATCAAGCAATTCATACAAAATGAACAGGTCATTCTATCGTCTTTGGCTGTCATTATTGGTGTGGCTGCCGGGCTTGCTGCAATGGCATTTCGCCATTTTATTGATCTTGTTCAGATGTTTTTTTACGGCTTTCAAGGCGAAAAGGTATCCGCTGGGATCGCTGGGTTGCCGTGGTGGCAAATTGTTCTGGTGCCTGTCATTGGGGGAGGAATAGTTGGATTATTCATTCGACACTTTCTGCCAGATGGTAAACCGCAAAGTGTCCCCCATGTAATCGAAGCAACTGCGCTTAAGGGGGGACGTATGTCCTTGAGCATAGGTATTCGAGCTGCGATTGCATCTGCCTTTTCAATCGGTGTTGGTGCATCAGTGGGGCGTGAAGGACCTGTTGTCCATCTGGGGGCATCAATTGGTGCTTGGCTTTCCAAAAGATTACATCTTGGTTATTCCCTTTTTCGCACACTTTTGGGGTGTGGTGTTGCGGCTGCTATCGCGACGTCCTTTAATGCGCCTATTGCGGGTGTGTTTTTTGCTCTTGAAGTTGTCGTTGGTCACTATGCGCTTTCCGCTTTTGCACCAATCGTGATCGCGTCTGTCGTCGGTACGATCATCAGTCGTATTTATTACGGTGATTTTCCTGCCTTCATCTTGCCCAAGGCAATGTCCTTGTCGTCGTTTTGGGAATTTCCTGCCTTTGCTCTTTTGGGAATTATTTCGGCGCTAGCAGCGATCGCTTTTATGTGGGCAATTATTTTTGCGGAAGACACATTTAAAAAGTTAAATGTTCCTGTTTGGGTAAGGCCAATGGTCGGGGGACTAGCTTTGGGTGTTATGGCGCTTGTCTTCCCCCAAGTCCTTGGTGTTGGCTACGAGGCGACAGATGCAGCTTTGTCCGAGCTTTATCCATTGTGGCTATTGCTGGCCTTGATTGTGGTTAAAACTATAGCCACAGCCATTTCGCTGGGATCTGGGTTTTCTGGTGGAGTCTTTTCGCCGTCAATTTTTCTGGGGGCAATGGTCGGTGGCGCATATGGAATTATTGCCACCAGTATTTTCCCGGAACTCTCGTCCGGGACCGGGGCTTATACAGTAATCGGAATGGGGGCTGTTGCTGGGGCGGTTCTTGGTGCGCCGGTTTCGACTATTTTGATGATATTTGAACTGACAAACGACTATGCCTTAACCATTGCGGTGATGATCGCGACTTCTCTTGCGAGTGTGATTACGCAACAAGTCCATGGGCGTTCATTTTTTATGTGGCAGCTTGAAAGAAGAGGGGTTGAGATTCGCGGAGGACGAGAAGCAAGCCTGATGCGTTCCATTACCATATCGCATATGGTGCATAACGAAGTTTCAACCGTCGAAACGACTGCCAATTTGAATCATGTCAGGGAAGAAATTAGAAAAACAAGGCTTGGGCAGGTTTTTGTCGTTGATGAAGATGAGCGCCTTAAAGGGTCTATTACCTTTATTGAATTGGCGGACGGTCTGGATCTTCAAGAGGAAAAAGGCGTTGCCTTAACGGCATTGGATATTGCGAGAACGAAGGCTGTGCAGCTAGAAGAGAATTCGAACATTGAACAGGCACTCCAGGCTCATGGCGCAAGCGGTGAAGTCTATATTCCTGTCATTGATGAAGAGGGTATTCTCAAGGGCGTTCTACACGAACACGACGTTGCGCTTGCTTATAAAAAAGCGATGGAACAGGCGCGCGCAGAAGAGCGTGGTGACATGTAATTGATTCTGCCTAAAAATGATTTTTCTACAAATAAGGGCTGAGAACGATATGTCGTCTCAGCCCTTATCTATTTATCTGAATGCCCCCGGAAATTAGTCTTCCAAAAGATATCCTGCTTTGAGAGGTTCTTTCCCGGCAACTTTCCCGACCACAAGACCGGGTTTCACGGCTTTATGCTGGCGGCGCGTAAAGAATATACCGTCGGTTCCTGCATATATTGGAGTACGCGATTTGGTTGGATCTTCTGCGGCAGGATCAATCAAGGTAGCAATTTGATCACCTTTTTTGACGATTTCGCCAAGTTCCCTGCAGTAGGTAACAAAGCCAGCACCCGGTGAGGGAATAATCTCGCATGCGTCTGTACCCGTTGCTTCACACAATGGTGCAGGTATCGGGCCTGCGTCGCCTTCGATCAGGCCGCGGCGAATGAAAAACTTAAAGAGAGCCTCAGCATCTTTTGCCCCGATCTCGTCTGATACATCTGGGCGTCCGCGATGTTCGACAGTCATTGACATTGTGGCCTGTGGAATGGCTGCATCCGGGAAGAGGCGGGAAAGTTCAGCCCACGGGCGTGTGTATACTTCATCAAAGCTACCACCGCCGGAATTTTCGGCCATCATGACGGCTGTTGCGCCAAAGTCAGCGGCAAAATCCTGACAATCGGGCCAGTTAAGATCAGAAATGTAGAGGTAAGGAAGCGATTCATCATCACAGTGCAGGTCGAATACATAGTCTGCGCGGGCGGCTTCTTTCGTCAGTATTTTGCGAAGGCTGTCAAATTCACTTGCGGGTGTAACTTCGTTAAGAACGTCCTGCATAGTTGCGCGGATAAGCTTAACGTTGTCCTCTTTATCTTTTCCGAGCTTATCAATAAGGCGATCTTTCATCATTGCGGTTAGATCGTACCAACCACGGTTGAAGTTACCTTCGCCGCCACGATGAACGCGACCCAAAAGAATATCATCTTCAAACTGGTCCAACCCTATTGGATTGGCGAACGGCACAACGACAATTTCGCCTTTGAGCAATCCCTGTTGGTCCGCTTCTTCCAAGCGTTGCAGAAGATGATGTGTGCAAGCCATCGCCGGGGTTTCGTCCGCGTGCAGACAGGCCTGTACATAGGCAATCTTGCCATTAGTACCTGCACCGTAACGATGCATGGTTACGACCCGTTGTGTGCTTGGTGTTTCAGAAAGTAGCGCGTGGCGCTCTGTAATACGGGCCATGTTTTTTCCTGTATATTCTTGTGATCCAGACTTTTGCATAACATAAAGAGTTGTTTGATCTTTAGGTCAAGGGCTAAAAGTGGATGAGCTTGCCGAGAAGCTGCGCTATAAACCAATCATGATAGACGAATCGCAAATGCAAAACGACGGGCTACCGCCCTATCTTACTGGTCTAAATGAATCGCAGATGGATGCCGTTCAGACCACGGATGGACCTGTTCTTGTGCTGGCTGGGGCCGGGACGGGGAAGACGCGGGTTCTGACCACAC
>NZ_CAKZMP010000385.1 GCF_937128705.1 uncultured Kiloniella sp.
AAAAATTCCGAGTAAGAATGCACCTGCAAAGATATATGCATGTACAGACATTACCGGATCTTCGGTTCGCGCGGCGGTTAGTGTGGCGTAAAATGTGCCAATCACCAATGCCGCAGCTATTACCCATCCGTCGAGGGGCATTTTCGCTTTTGCGGTAGTTTCCCGAGTCATTCCTGAAGTCGCCTTTTATCATAAAAAACGTGATAACACCGTGAGATAGAACATCCCACAGTACCCCGTAACCTACCTCTCAAGTACAAAAAAGCATTGATCTAGGTCAATGATACGGGTTGACGCACCCCAAAACTATAAACATAAATTTGGTTTTATGGCTTAGTGTTGAGTGATTGGATTTTGAGTAATTTTTTTACAAAGCCTGACTGCGTCACAAATATACCCTTTGTTGATTAGCTGGTTCGGTATAGACTTAGTATAACCATTTTCAGGAATAATTGTATTTCGAATATCAATTGTAAGGTGTATAGCCTGACACCCACGTTCTGAAGCTTGATCTTCCAGCCATTCCAAAAGAGTTTCAGATATATCATTACGGCCAAGCATATCTGCTGTGACGTAGTTAGTGACATCCATAACTATCTGATGCGTAACGTCTTCTACTACTTTGTAACAAAGAATCCCCATATAATATCCAGCGGTATTTTTCACTGTGATAATACCACATTCCCGGCTATCTCTGCCGATAAAGCTATTTACATAATCCATCCATTGGTCTGTTGTAATGTCACTTTTTAATGTTTGAATTAAAGGCAACACCTGAACAGTGTTAGATTGATTCAATGGTTTAATGGCAAATTGCACGGCTTTACTACCCACATATGACTTTGTTAAGGTTATTGAAGTCACGATAGAAAAATAAGTCTTTGATGTAGGTCAATATGACGCACAGAAACAATGAACTAAATTAATTTGTTGCGTGTTTCTTTAGCACTCTTGTCGTAGTATCAATGTACTATAAAAGTATCAATGTACTATAAAAAAATTAGTCAGGAATGATAAACGAATGAGAAGTGGCTCACACTTTGCCCAAACGGCCTCATCCAACCCTTTGGTGAACTCTCCATGTGAAAAATGCAACGTTGCTGGAATGAGCCTCTGCCATGCACTCTCCTGCGACGATCTCAAAAAACTATCATCCATTTCAACAGCCGTAGAAGTTGGCAAAGGTGTCACAATCATCAATGAAATGGACCCTGCTGATTTTTTGTTTAATGTAACGGGTGGTTCGATTAAGCTATATAAACTTCTTCCTGATGGTCGCCGTCAAATGACAGGATTTCTTTTTCCTGGCGACTTCCTTGGTATTGCGATGAACGATTGTTATGCCTATTCAGCTGAAGCACTTGAAGACTGTAAACTCTGTAGATTTCCCCGAGCAAAGCTTGAAGCGCTATTAAAAGAAATTCCTGATCTGGAAAACCGCCTCTTAAACATGCTCTCTAACGAGCTCGTTCTTGCACAAGATCAAATGTTATTGCTTGGCCGAAAAACGGCCATTGAAAAAGTTTCTAGCTTCCTTTTAGCCCTTTCAAAGCGAACCAAAAGCAAAACTGGTACAGGCGATGTGATATCCCTGCCAATGGGGCGTTCTGATATTGGTGATTATTTGGGCCTGACAACTGAAACAGTTAGTAGAACCCTGACCAATTTAAAGAAAAAAGGAATTATTTCTATTCCGACAAACGGTCAGCTCGAAATCAATGATATGGAAGAACTAACTGATCTGGCCGAAGGTATGGATTGAGTAGATTTTTACAATACTGATTAATGACATTTGTTAATGCTATTGGTTCGATAATAAATCGGGCATTCCCTATATCTATTACAGCCAACTTCCTGTATTACTCAGGCTGGCATCAGTAACATTATCAAACTGGCTTTGGGAAAAGGGGTCTGTACGCTGCCTCGGAGTGTAATCTCTGGGCGCGATTGGACGCACTTCCCAAAGCGAGCCGCTTATCACGCAACATGTAAGTCGTGATCTGGAACCTTGAAAAAGTGTTCTAGGAGGATGCATTTCACTATGCATCCTCGGCTGGCTTGCTTATTCACTTTGTGGCCCTTCGTTCAATTAGACTTTTCATCTGTAACCACTTCGCTTAACGTATATTTATCAAACAGTCGATTTGATAAGCCCTCGGTTATACGCGCGAATTATCTTCAAACAATGGATATACAAAATGGCAAGTCCACAGCTTAAAAATAAACTTGGCAATCATCACCCCGTTTTTGGATGCTGGATTGATATGTTTAGTCCGATTGCAACCGAGATTATTGCGCAGGCTGGGAACGACTGTTTAATGATCGATCTAGAGCATGGCCCCGGCTCAGTAATGGATGCTATTACCCAAATGCAAGCAGCCAAAGCATATGGCCCCAAAGCTTATGTCAGGGTTTCAAGTAATTCCAGTGCGAAGATAAAACGTGTTCTTGATGCTGGGGCAGATGGTGTTATGGTGCCGTCTGTTTCAAATAAAGAAGAAGCTGAATACGCCGTCGCGGCAGCCCATTATGCCCCCCAAGGCAAACGAGGCGTTGCCTCAACAATCATCAGAGGGGCTGATTACGGGGTTAATTCTCAAAGTTATTTAAAAAATTTCAACGATAATGTGCTCTTGATTTGCCAAATAGAAAGCGCAGAAGGCGTTGAAAATGCAGCAGAGATTGCGAATACAGACGGTGTCGATATGATCTTCATCGGCCCTTCCGATCTCTCCGCAGACTTAGGGTATCCAGGTGAAACAGATCACCCCGCAGTTCTGGAAGCAATCTATAAGGTCGAGCAAATTGTAAAAGACGCCGGAAAACTACTTGGCGCACTTCCAACCCCTAATAGAAATGCCGAAGCACTTTTTAAATCCGGATACGATATGGTTCTGGATGGCAGTGATATTGGCTTTGTTGTCAAAGGCGCTAGAGAAAAAGTTGCGCAGCTCAAAGCAACACTTGGCATTTAAAAAGCTTAAAACGAAGAAATATCTATAACTTAACGGCGACACAGTACTGCTTTTTGCGCTTAAAGGCTTCACAAGCTTTATTCGCATCGGCCCGATCGCTGAAAGCGGCACCTAACACACGATAAAATGTGCCTTTTCCTGTGATTTTAACGGGCTTCAGCTGCAAGCTTAATCCGTTCGTTTCTTTGGGAAAGGCATTTCTCAACTCGGCCCATTCTTTTTCAGCGCTGGTTTTACTTTTATTCGAAGATAAATGAACAGCATATTTTCCCGTAGTTTTGATAATGGGTGGCTGCGCTATCTTTTCTGCGTTTTTTAAAGGAGCAGGGGTAATAACCGGCCCCTTTTGATCTGCTTCTTCGACATCATTCGTATCAAGAGCAGACATTTCAATTTTGTCTTCTTTAACGGCCTCTGCGCTGTCATTATCTTCAGAGAGCGACCCAAGCGCTTCTTTTGTTGAGTCTGCAGCTTGCTTAGAACCCTTCTTTATATCGTCCCACAGATCAACGCCCCAACCTTTGGTGTCATCATACACACTTTCACACCCACTCAGGATCAAAGAAGAGCATAGAACAAGAATAAGCAAATATGAATGACGTAAAAATGGCATGGGCGAGCACCAAGAAAGGTTAGATGTAACTTACATTTAATCCTAAATAGTACATATTTATAAAAAGATAATTAACTCTATGACTTATTAACGATATTGTTATGTCAATTATGACTTGGGATGGTGCTTTTCAATAAAGTCATTAATCACAACAGAAACACTTTCGCGCCATTTGCGGCCATTAAAGATACCATAATGCCCAACTCCGGGTTCTATATGATTTTTATGTTTGCTTTTAGCGAGGGCCGAACACATATCGTGCGCAGCCTCGGTTTGTCCGGGTGCAGAAATATCGTCTAGTTCGCCTTCGACAGTAAGAAGTGCGGTCTTTTTTACTTTTGATGGGTCAACTCGCTGACCTTTCCAGGTCATGGTGCCCTTGGGAAGGCTTCTTTCCTGAAAGATATGTTGAATTGTATCCAGATAAAATTCAGCGGTAACATCCATCACCGAAAGATATTCATCATAAAACTTGTTATGGCTTTCCGCGGAATCTCCGTCACCTTTGATAAGGTTGTTAAAATGCTGCATGTGCGCATCAACGTGGCGCATGGAATTCATGGATATAAAAGCAGCTAACTGAAGAAAACCAGGGTAAACACGACGGCCAGATCCTTCGTATTGAAGCGGAACTGTTGCGGTCAGGTTATCCCTAAACCAAGAGAGAGACTTACTATCCGCAAGCTTCGTCACTTCGGTCTCAGCAGCACCCGGATCAACTGGCCCCCCCATTAGGGTCATGGTGCGAGGTTGTGCCGGATCATCATTTGCCGCCAAAATTGAAACAGCGGCAAGAACAAGCGGAGCTGGCTGACATACAGCAATGACATGTAGGTCCGGGCCCAGAAGTTTCATGTAGTCGACCAGATATTCAATATACTCATCAAGCCCAAAATCGCCATCGGACGCCGGAACTTTACTGGCATCCGTCCAGTCCGTGACATAAACTTCATGGTGCTCAACAAGAGTCTTTACAGTTCCACGTAACAGGGTTGCAAAGTGTCCTGACATCGGCGAAACGAGCAATACTTTTTTCGGAGATTTTGCAAGATCACACTTAAACCGGATAAGATCCCCAAAAGGTCTGTGGTCAATTCTTGCAAGATCAATCGGATGAATGCCGTCTTCGCGATGAATGGCTTGAAATCCCCATTCTGGTTTCCCGCGATGGCGAATGACACCTTCGATCACATCGGCCCCGGCGGCCATTATTTTTCCCATATAAGTTTGGGAAAGAGGGAACAGAGGGTTATTGAAGTAGGTTTTTGTGAGCTGCGTCATAGCGCGCATTGGACCCAAAGCAGCACTTTGCATATCGAAGTATGTATATAACACGTCATCTACCCCTAATTAATAAAGTAGCTTTATCAGTTGAAAAAACTACATAAAACCTTCTATTCACACGAAAATAAGGCCAAAAGATAAACCAGAAAGAATAACGATTTCCTTACCGTAATATCGTCCATCAAATCTAATTTACCCAAAAACATTTTATTGTGCACCGCACAATGAGCCTAAAACCTAAGCATATTTGTCTAAACAGTCAATGATTGTCTGACTTTTCACAGAGGTTTCATGAAAGCGTCAACGAAGGGAATCAACGCAAAGAGAGGCTTAAAAAAGCTTATGTTCTTGTAGATGAAGGGGAGGATGAGCGAGAGTCTGAGTGGCAAAAATCTCTACCTTTTGTCGTCAGCTTACAGACAATCCAGTCCGGTTTCAGGGCGTTCGAAAACCATGGTTCTGCCCACCCATGATCCATACAGGCCTGTATCATCCTGACATCATAGTGCTTACCATACTCATCAAAAAGGGGAAGTTTGCCACCAGCTTGATCAAGGCCGCGTTTAAGCCATTTGAGCTGTTTGGAATTTGGTTTTGGAGATTGTTTTTTGTTCTTTGGCATAGTGGAAATTTTACCACAAACAAATAAAATTACCAAAGGTCTTACGAGTGGGGATTAAGCGCCTAATGAGATTGATGAATTGCCTTGTGGTTGTAAAAGCCGCTTGACGATTTCTCTGTACTCGACGTCCCAAACCAAACGATCGACATCAATATCTTCATTCATATCTTTATGTGATGACATAGACATTTTAGCCCGCATATCTGTGCGATTTATTCTTTTAAAGTTTCCCATGACTTCAATATAAGGAATAAAACAAAGCCGTGTTGGGGCAAAAAAGTGGTAAGAATGTGAACAGAAGGGGAGGGAAAACATTTTCACGGCAAGATATTGCCATATGACTAAATAATAACAATACCTTACCATGGTTAATTAATGTTAATATCTATATCACATTAAGCTCTTTAACAGGAGTTTTATTGATAATTCTTTCCATGCCAAAAATGGACAAATCCAGACTCCGGTATTCTCTATAGATAATCAGTTCTGATAACGCACGCCCGACCGCCGGTGCCTGTTGCAGGCCATGCCCGCTAAAGCCGTTGGCAAAGTAAAGATTACCAACATTCGGATGTGTTCCCAGTACAACGTTTTGATCCAACAGGTTGTATGCATAGTGTCCCGCCCATGCATTGATCTGTTTAATTGACTCAAAAGCCGTGACCCGATTGGCAAGTGTGGGCCAGATATGCTCATCAAAAAGATCGTAATCCACATGATAGTCAAAACACTCGGGATCATGACCATCCAGCGGAGAGGTCCCACAGATAAAATGCTCGCCCTCTGGCCTGAAATATACCCCGTTGGTATCAACGACAAGCGGACTGGTAGCTATTTCTTCGCGACAGTTAAAGACAAAGACACAGCGTTTACGGCTTTCAATGGGAATACTAATTCCAGCCATAGCGGCAATCCGTGACGCCATAGGCCCCGCAGCGTTAATAAAATGTTCGCCTGAAATTTTTTCCCCCGAAACACTTTCAGACGTTTTCAATTCAGCAGCGATAATCTCATCACCAGATTTTTCAAATCCTGTAACTTCACCGTCTTTATATATAACGCCCAGCTCTTTGTTTTTTGCCCTGAACAATTGCAACAGGCTATAGGCATCAAACCAGCCTTCACCCGACAGCCCCAAAGACCCTAGGGCAATATCATCACAGTTCATCCAGGGAAACAGCTCTTTTAAGAGGGCAGGGGTAAGAAGCGAGATATCAGCCCCGAGTTCATTTTGTATCTGATTGTTATAATAAAGTGTTTCCTGCCCCTTATCACTGGCGAGAAGCAAATACCCCTTTTCTTGCAAGCCTATATCCAGCGCATTTGTGGGCTGTTGCCCTGTGTCTAATGCCAGATGTTCAGAAAGGTTACGCAGGAAATCTATACCAAAGAGGGATATATTGATATTTTCGGGTGTTGAAAATTGCTGTCGAATTGACGCTGCGGACAAGGTTGTTGATGATCCTTGATAGCTGCTATCTTTTTCTATGACGGTAATCTTCCCATTAAATGTCGTATTACTTGCCAGAAAGTAAGCAGCGGCACTTCCGATAATGCCTCCACCGACAATAACGACATCTGATGTCTTGGTCATACATACTCCATATTTAATATTATATACGAAGTCACATCTTTACGCGCAGTTCTCATACAGACAACAGATTTATTACTTCTGAGGATAAAAAAGCTCAAATTTATGGGGTATTATATTACCGTAATTTTAACTTGTTGTTTTTATTAGGAAAATAAAATTCTTCTGAAATGTTTTTGTTTGACAGCTGTTATACACTGTATTAGAACCCACCAACGCAAGAGCACTAAGGTGTGTCTTGCCCCTTATTACAACAGTATGCAATGGCTCTGTTAAATGAAAACTTATTCTGCTAAACCCGCAGATATCGAGAAAAAGTGGTTCGTGATCGATGCTGAAGGCATTGTTCTCGGTCGCTTGGCTGTCGAAGTCGCAAATATCCTGCGCGGTAAAAACAAAGTAACATTCACACCACATATGGATTGTGGTGATAATGTTATCATCATCAATGCCGAGAAAGTCGCCCTTACAGGTAACAAATTGGCTGACAAAAAGTACTACTGGCATACTGGCCACCCTGGCGGTATCAAAGAACGTACGGCTGGTCAGATCCTGGACGGTCGCTTCCCTGAGCGTGTTGTTCAAAAAGCTATCGAACGTATGGTTCCTAAAGGTCCTCTCGGTCGTCAGCAAATGCGCAACCTTCGCGTTGTTGTTGGTCCTGACCACAATCATGAAGCTCAGCAGCCAGAAGTTCTGGATTTTGCTTCTAAAAACACCAAGAACAAGAGGAGCCAGTAACAATGGCTGAAGAAACCCTCAACTCTTTGAGTGATCTTGGCGGTGCAGCACCTGCAGTCGAAGATACAACCGCAGTTGTTGCCGAGCCAAAACTAGACGCACAAGGTCGTGCTTATGCTACTGGTAAGCGTAAAGACGCCATTGCTCGCGTATGGATCAAGCCAGGTACTGGTAAAATCTCCGTAAACGGTCGCGAGCAAGAAGTTTACTTCGCGCGTCCAGTTCTACGTATGATGATCGCACAGCCTTTCGAGACTGTTGAGCGCACTGGTCAGTTCGACGTGGTTTGCACAGTAAAAGGCGGTGGTCTTTCTGGTCAAGCTGGTGCTGTTCGTCACGGTATCTCAAAAGCTCTTACTTACTTCGAGCCAGGCCTTCGTCCTGCGCTTAAAGCACGCGGCTTCCTTACACGTGATGCCCGTGTTGTTGAACGTAAGAAATACGGTAAGGCGAAAGCCCGTCGTAGCTTCCAGTTCTCCAAGCGTTAAGCTTCGAAGAACAGAAGTTCAGAAATTCGAAAAGGGCTGCCATTTTGGCGGCCCTTTTTGTTGGATTATACCAGCCTATATCGTAAGTTCTTTGGATGGATTATACAGATATAACGCTAGAGCCACTTACTGCTGCGCATGCAAAAGTAATGTATCCCGGTTTATGTGATCCCCAGCTTTACACCTTTACGGATGATGCTCCGCCAAAAAGTCTTGAGGATTTACGCCGTACCTATAAACGACGCGAAAAAGGTATTTCCCCCGACAATAGCGAACTTTGGTTCAACTGGATTATAAAACATCAACAAATCGACAAATGTTTGGGTTATGTACAGGCAACGCTGAACAAGAAAACAAGACAAGCTGAAGTAGCTTACGTTGTCTTTAGCCCATATTGGCATCAAGGTATTGCAAAACACGCAACCGAAATGATGTTAAAGCACTTAAAAGAAAACATGTCCGTAAGACACTTCAAAGCTGTCATCCATAATCAAAATCTGGCTTCAAACTCAGTCATTCAAGCTATAGGTTTTGTTGAAACAGAAGCATTAAACTATGAAACAGTTTATGAATTGAACATTGATAGAATGTAATTCAATTCTCTGATCTGTTTTCTGCCATGATAAGTATATTTTTATAACGTAAATACACTAGATATGCACAGAGCCAAAGGGCGGCATTTATTTGCAACGCATTGCTGCTCTCGGCTTGAGAATTTAGAACAAAAGTAAATAGAGAGCGACCGCGGCCAAGCCTGTTCCCATAAAGATATTGAATAGGCGCAGGTGCTTTTCCGTTTGAACCAGAATCTTGGCTTGTTTTCCAACCACAGCCCAGGCGCCCACGCCAATAAAGCAGATTACAAAATACAAAGCACAGAACAGAAAAAGGCTAGAAGGATCACCCTTTGTTGTGAAAGCTGTCACTCCTGAAATAGAGGCAATCCAGGCTTTAGGATTTAAAATATTGAGCAGCATACCCTGAAAAAAACCAGGTTCGGTGCCTTCTTCGAGAGAAACGGCACCTTTTGAAGATGCTATTTTATAGGCCATATACAACATAAACACAGCACCAGCATAACCTATTGCCTGCATGACCTGAGGAAACAATGTTGTTAGTTCGGCTGCGCCCAAACCGATGGTAAAAAGTAACAGGGTAAAGCCAATTGTTGCCCCGGCGACAAAGGGAATGGTTCTGTACACCCCATGGTTCAGGCCGGATGTCATGGTAATAACATTCACTGGCCCAGGTGAAATCGACATGGTCAGGGCATAGGTACACATCGCAATAATAATAGACATAAGCTTAAAATACTCCTTAATTCAGAGACTATACTCCCGTCATTTAAGGAGCACTATGTGTCGCAGTTAAGTTTAACTGTTCGATATTTTTATGTAATGAGAGATCAAAATGTTTTTATTAGGCCACAGCACTTTTCAGAAAGAGATAGATTCTATCGACGGGTAATACTCGTTGATAACGAAAAGTAATACCCGTCAGTACAGGTGTCATCTAATCTACAATATAGGTCTGGCCTGTCTGCATACCTTCCACAGATTTGCTGTAGGCGAGTGCCGCCAGATCAGCATCAACGGGGGCATAACCTCTGAAGTAGGGGCCATAGCTATCCATTGCTTCTGTGATAACCGTTGGACTGACAGAGTTAATACGAACCCTGTTGGGCATTTCCATCGCGGCGGCTTTCACAAAGCTATCGATAGCGCCATTGACCATCGCCGCAGAACTGCCCAAACGAATGGGGTCGCGGTTCAGTATCCCGGTACTCAAGGTGAACGAACCTTCTGGGGTAATGTAATCACGTCCAATCAGGACAAGATTAACCTGGCCCATCAATTTGTTTCTGATCCCGACCATATACTCTTCTTCGTTCATTTCCATAAATTCACCAAAATGAACAGAGCCCGTCGTGGAAACCAGCGCATCAAAGCTTCCAACAGAGGCAAAAGCTTTTTTGATCGTTTCTTTATCAGTGATATCAATCTGTAGGTCGCCCGTGGAACGCCCTGCGGTTATAACTTCGTGACGAACAGAAAGTTCTTTGTGTACAGCTTTACCAATTGTACCACTTGCGCCGACTAAAATTATTTTCATGGTAATCTCCTTATAAGATCAAATCACTTCTGGACAAAACCGGATCATTTCCGGAAATAAATCATTCACTGCTGGTAAAGATATTGTTTTTATTTAAAGTGATAATACCAATAATTATGAACATATTGTTTTCATATGAATACCAATTATCATCATTTAGAAGCCATGGCGGTTTTTGCCGTTGTCGTGGAAGAGGGTAGCTTCACCCGCGCTGCTACGCGCCTTGGCTATTCGAAAGCCCATGTTAGCCAACTTGTTTCCCGGCTGGAAAAACACTTCAACGCGCAATTACTTTTCAGAACAACCCGTAAACTGGACCTGACCGAAGCCGGAAGCGTCTTTTACGATCACTGTAAAGAAATCTCAGGAAGCGTGAGGAAGGCCCAAAAGGATCTTGAAGCTATAAAGGGAACAGTCTCGGGCTCTATTCGTTTGTCTGCACCCATTTCATTCGGGGAAGCTTTTTTAAGCGACATTACGCTTGGGTTTAATGCCCTTTATCCAGATGTAAAGTTTGAACTGGAACTCGATAACAAAATTAGGGATTTGCAATCAGAAAACATCGACATTGCCTTTCGTGCAACAACAACGATGGAAGATAATCTAGTGCCGATTAAACTGGGTAACTGGACAGAATATATCTGTGCATCACCTCAGTATCTGGAACACAAACCCGCTATCACAAAACCGCAGGATTTGTTGATACACCAGTTGTTGTTAAATGCGAGAAAGCTAGAGCCAACATTATGGCATTTTCAAAATGAAGCAGAATCCCATCGAGTTTCCATAGAAGCAAAGCTCTGTGTTCATCACTTTCCCATGCTCAAGAAAGCCATTTTATCAGGTGGTGGGATTGGTAAGTTACCATCTTATCTGGCAGAGGAAGAAATCGCCCAAGGGCAACTCGTTCGCCTGCTGCCTTCTTATCGAACAAAACTCCATCCTATTTTTATTGTCTATCCCTATCAGACACACCTACCGATCAAGGTCAGGAAATTTATCGATTTTGTGAAGCACTGGTTTTCTGAACAGGACCACTTTTTAAAATAGCCCCGATAAACAAAATAAAAAAGTAACAAGAGAGGGATGCGGCCACATCTCTTGTTACTGAATTCTTTGATCAGCTTTCTTTTACTTTCGCCCGTGACGGAAAGACTTTCCAGCCCAGGTTCACCGCGGCGGCACTGAAAAGAATAAACACAATACCCGTGAACTGAAGGGGGCTCAGCTTTTGATCATAAAAGACATAATCTACACCCAAAGCAACCACCGGATAGATAAAGGATAAAACAGCAATCACAGGTGTCTGAAGTTTCTGGAAAGCCGAATACAGAATGATGTACATGAAACAGGTATTGATCAGACCAAGAGCGAGCAGATAACCCCACACTTTGGTATCAGCTAGTGTGGGGGCCGTTGAGAAGTCAACCAAAGGGCTCAACATCACAATACCTAGGGTGACCTGAATAAAAGCAATCAAGTGCGGGCGCATCCCGGTTAATCGCTTGGTGATGATTGTCGTTGCTGTATAAAGAATGGCAGCACCTAGGGCAAAACCTGCGCCTTCGATCATAGAGGTATCACCCTGAAAACTATCGGCATCCAGCTCAATAACAAAGATCAAGCCGAGGAAAGCCAGAATAAGCCATACAAATTTGTGAAAATTGAAAGCTTCGCCCAAAAACAACGCGCCAAAGATAACAAGGAAGAAAGGCTGTGTGTGATAAATGGCTGTATTAATGGAAATAGGCGACAGTTTGAAGGATGTAAAAAGAAGGATCCAGTTACAAACCAGGGCAAAGCCACTTAAAAGCGCGAGGGTGATATTCTTTTTGTTCAGCGCATCTGTGGTAAAGTAACCTTTCCACCAGCAAAACAGACCAAGTCCAATTGCCCCAAAGACACATCTGAAGAAGACAATATTAAACGGCGTCTGTCCGGATTCAAAAACAAACAGGCCAATAAAGCCGGAAAGGAACATCGCCAAAGACATTTGAGCGACGCCAATATTTAAACGAAAAGCCGAGGCCATTTTCTTACTTTCATAAAAGATATATTAGAAATTTATCCGCTTTGACCTGTATTTTCCAACAGAGCAGTTTGCGGCGTTGTTTTCAATATGGGTTGCTATATAATTTCTGTAAAACAAGAAGATATTAGGCTGAATAAGTTTTTCTAATGCTAAAGCAACGTAAATTACCGCCGCTAAATGCAGTCAAATCTTTCGAGGCCGCAGCCAGAACAGGAAGTGTCTCCCTTGCTGCCGCTGAACTGTCCGTTTCTGCGTCCGCTGTAAGTCAGCAAATCAAAGGATTAGAACAGTGGTTAGGTATCAAACTTCTTGATCGTGGCCCCAACAGCTTTGCTCTGACAGAAAAGGGGGAAGAGTATCTAAAACAGCTTACAGTTATTTTGGATAATCTGGACGATCTTACGACAAGCCTTACGGGACAGGATAAAAAGAAGCTCCGTATTTCAACGCTGCAATCCTTTGCTGCCGAATGGCTTTTTCCTAGAATTAAAAAATTCAGGGACGCTTATCCGGATATTCAGCTTGAACTTCTAACATCTGATTACCTTAGTGACCTCGCACGGGAAAATATTGATCTGGCTATTCGCTACGGGCCGGGAAGCTACAAAGGCGTTGTTGAAGAAAAACTTATGGACGAAATGATCGGCCCTGCCTGTCATCCAGATTTAATGTCTGGGGATAAAAATCTTTCTGACTACACGCTTTTAAAAGATTCCGGCGGACCAGAAGGCATCAAACTTTCTCTTGAAAGATGGTTGAACCAGACAACCGGAAACATTGGCATAGAAGGTGATAGTATTGCCTTTAGCGATACGCACCTTTTGATTGGCGCAGCACGACAAGGGCAGGGGATAATGCTGGGCCGATCGGTTCTTATTGCAGATGATTTTGTATCGGGAAATCTTGTTCCTGCAATGACTGACTGGAAACAATCTCCTTTTAGTTACTATCTAGTGCATTCAGAATTACGGGAACCCTCGCAATCAGCAAAAATTTTTCGCAGATGGTTACGTGCGGAAATCAAAGCCTTTGAGGCCGACCTTCCTTCTGTTCTAAAAGTAAGCTAAACAGGTTATTGGCTTAATATATGCATGTAAAAGATACAGCCTCTTTGCTCTCATCATAGAACATTGGGTCTAAAGAATATATGGGCCAATAAGGAATATGAAAATGAATTACAAAGCGATCTTGTTACTGCTTTCTTTTTCTTTAGCGAGTTGCGTCACAACACCAGCTGTCGATGACACAACAACCTACTACAGTGATCAAGAGCTCATCGCCGCCGGAGCAACACAGCTAATGGGCTCTGATATTGTCGGGGCCTTTTCTGGAAATACCCTGTACGGTAAGTATGTGGATCATACAAAGTCTGAACAAGACCCCAACGCTAATCGCTGGGTAGAGTTTCTTTCTGGCGATGGCCGTGTCGCCTATTACGATTTCACACAACTTGTTCAGGGTACATGGCAGATACGAACCAACCTGATCTGTTTTAATTACCTGTTTGAAATACCCCAACCAGAAAACTGTTTTGTTGTCTATGGTTTGAGTGATCGACACTTCTTTATCTCAACCCGCCAACAGACAACAGGCGATGTTGTGACAACCGTTCTGGGCCGTAAAAACGGAAACGCTGCAGGGTTAGAGCTGAAATAACAACTGATATAATTGACCAAGTAGAAGTGCTATTTGGTCAATTATATGCTTACAAGAAATCAGCTTTAGCTATGACTTAATAAGCTCGCGTAAAATTAGCTGATCAATATTCTCAAACGCCCCCATAGCTGTTGTGTTCGATCACTTACTTAGCATGTATACGAATATCTAAGTTTCTGTATTGAAATACAAAAAATAATGTGTAGTTATAGGGCACGTATTATTATTTTTTGAGGTTAATCCAATGTCGACAGGCAAAAGAATTTTTATTGATGGCGAAGCTGGCACGACTGGCCTGCAGGTCCGTCAACGCCTGGAAAATCGGCAAGACCTTGAAATACTATCGATTGCACCTGAATTGCGTAAAGACGCAGCAGCAAGAAAAGAGCTCTTAAATTCTGCAGATCTTGTCATTCTGTGTCTGCCGGATGCAGCAGCGATAGAGGCTGTGTCTCTGGTAGAAAATCCTGATGTACGCATTATCGATGCCTCAACGGCTTATCGGATTGCCCCCGATTGGACTTATGGTTTCCCGGAAATGACAGAAGGTCATCGGGAAAAGATCGCCAATTCCAAACGCGTGAGTAATCCGGGCTGTTACCCAACCGGTGCTATTGCGTTGTTGCGGCCTTTGATTGAACGAAACATTGTATCCAAGGATACTCTGATCAACGTACAGGGTGTTTCCGGTTACAGTGGGGGCGGTAAAGCCCTTATCGAAATTCACGAAGGCGGCCAAGCCGAGCCTTTTGGTACCTATGGGCTTTCATTGCAGCACAAGCATGTGCCCGAAATGACGCAGCACAATGGCTTAACGCATAAGCCATTATTCATGCCCTCTGTCGGTGACTACGCCCAAGGAATGCTGGTTTCAATTCCACTACACTATGCCCAGATGAAAAGTGGTGTAAGCGGCACCTTGTTACAGGAAAGCCTCGCCGAACATTATCAAGACAGCCGCTTTGTGAAGGTCAAGAACCTGAACAATTCGGAAAATCTGGAACGTGCGGCATTTCTAAGGCCCGATGCTTTAAATGGAAGTAACGAGCTTGAGCTCTTTGTGTTCGCAAATGACGCGACAGACCAAGCGCTTTTGATCGCAAGGCTTGATAACCTCGGTAAAGGCGCATCAGGGGCTGCTGTACAGAACCTTAACTTGATGCTGGGCTTGGCAGAAGATGCTGGCCTATAGAGAGGAAGGACATACAGAGGTCATTGACCTTTGAGTACCGACAAATTCAAGGCAATAAAAAAGGACGGGAAACCGTCCTTTTGTTTTTCCGAATATAATTCTTAGCTCTTATCCAACCGGATACCATTGTTGGCAAAGGCGAGGTCCGCGGGCCTCTTTATTACCATTGATACCAAACTGCAACATTTTCAATGTTCTGTTCGCCAGTTCACGAATATGAGATTCCGGAACACCTGCGCGACTTAATTTAGAGCGGGATTTTTTTGCTCTTTCATTATGAGCCGCAGATTTTTGAAGCTGATTAACTTTGGTATAGGCCTTTGCAAGACAAACTTGCTGTTGATACCATCTTGGTTCGTTGAACTGCGCATAGCTTGGTGTCGAAAACGAAAACGTACTAATGCCAATAGCGGCAACAAGTGCAAAAGTGGCGAAACATTTGGTGCCTTTAGGCATATTTTCTGCTCTCCAGCAAAGGTCAAAACTTAATCACATGGTCTTATATATGGTTTCCAGGTGATTTAAAAATGGTAAAGATAGGACAAAGTAATTTTTTATATCGCACTTTTTTAATTTTGTTAACAAAATATTTTGCCCAAAAACCTGAATAGAAAGCGAAACATAACGTGTCTGGTATCATAAAGTCTTATCGTGGAATAACCCCACGAATTTCAAAAGATGCATTTATCGCAGAAAACGCGGTTATCATTGGCGATGTTGAAATCGGGGCAGGTGCGTCCATTTGGTACAATTGCGTTTTGCGTGGTGATGTAAATTCCATAAACATAGGCGAGAACACCAATATACAAGATGGTACAATCATACACGTCAATCACGACCGTACAGGTGGTGATTACAGGGAAACAGGCGGCGGTAT
Source organism: uncultured Kiloniella sp. (assembly GCF_937128705.1). Lineage (GTDB taxonomy): Bacteria > Pseudomonadota > Alphaproteobacteria > Kiloniellales > Kiloniellaceae > Kiloniella. The sequence continues at coordinate 16,184 of NZ_CAKZMP010000385.1, forward strand.
TCCAACCCGGATTGGCAACGGAGTTACTGTGGGCCACATGGCCCTCTTACACGCATGTGAAGTTGAAGACGATGCCTTTATCGGCATGAGGTCCATCGTCATGGACAAAGCTATTGTGGAGACAAATGCCATGGTCGCAGCCGGGGCGTTGGTCACCCCGGGTAAGGTCGTACCAACAGGGGAGCTTTGGTCCGGATCACCGGCAAAAAAATTCCGTGATTTAAAACCTACAGAGCTGGATGAAATAAGATACTCCGCAGCGAATTATAAAAAATTAAGTGAGAGCTACTGAAAAGATAACAACCACTTAGATGGGAAAGGTTACTTCCACCTGTACGCCAGTCATATCTTCCGGATCGCTTAGTAGCACTTCGGCACTATGGATTTCAGCAACACGTTTAACAATAGACATGCCAAGACCTGACCCAGTTTCTTCTTCGCCTGCGCCGCGCACAAATCGATCAAAGATATAATCCCGCATATATTCAGGTATCGGACGCCCAGTATTCTTAATTCTTAATGTATGTTGCAGGTCATTAGAAAACACTTCGATAGAAACCACACCATTTTCAGGACAATATCTAACAGCATTATCTATCAAGTTACGGCACAAGACCCCGATTGCTGATGCAAGTCCTTTCAAATGACACTGATCGGGAAGGGAAACCCTAAAATCGATTTCTTTCTTGCTAATTTTATTGCCTAACTCAGCAGACACATTTTGAATAATCTTACACAGATTAACGTCCTTCAATTTCTCTTGCGCTGTTTTGGGATCAAGTCGCGCAAGAGTGACAAGCTGTTCGACAGTATGTGTCGCCCGGTCAACCCTTAGAGAAATGGCCGCGAGGCCTTCTTTTTGGATTGGGTCGTTTGTTTGGCGCTATCTTAGATGTGCTTCTGATTTAATCGCAGCTAAAGGCGTCAGTAGCTCATGTGCCGCATTAGCGGTGAATTTTTTTTCACTTTCCAGCGATG
>NZ_CAKZMP010000386.1 GCF_937128705.1 uncultured Kiloniella sp.
AACTTTTTGCCAATCTTGATCGTACCAAAGCGGAGCGTCTGGGAATCTCAGTCGAAGAGGTTTTTAGGACTATGCAAGTTTACCTTGGTTCTCGTTTTGTAAATGACTTCAACCAGTTCGGGCGAACTTACCAAGTAATTGCTCAGGCAGATAAGGAATTCCGCTCTGAACCCGATGATATTCTTGCTTTGCAAAGCCGTAATCTAGATGGACAAATGATTCCTCTTGGATCTGTGTTAGAGGTTGAAGAAACATTTGGTCCGGAGATAGCCTCGCGTTACAATGCCTATCGTTCGGCTGATATCAACGGGGATGCAGCACCTGGGTATTCATCTGGTCAGGCGCAGGACGCCATTGTCAAAATCTTGGATGAGACACTTCCACCAGGCATTGATTATGAATGGACTGAGCTTACTTATCAGCAAATTTTGGCTGGCAACACAGCGGTCTTTATCTTTCCGCTCTGTTTATTTCTTGTCTTCCTTGTTTTGGCGGCGCAATACGAAAGCCTAACTCTACCTCTGGCAGTGATTTTGATCGTGCCAATGGCAATTCTCTCTGCAATGCTGGGTATTAAATATACAGGAGGGGATAATAATATCTTTACGCAAATTTCACTCTTTGTTTTGGCGGGGCTTGCTTCTAAAAACGCGATTTTGATTGTCGAGTTTGCTCGTGAGTTAGAGCGCGAGGGGAGATCAATTGTTGAGGCTGCTGTTGAAGCATCTAGCCTGCGTCTGCGGCCTATTCTAATGACTTCTATTGCATTTATTATGGGTGTTCTTCCTTTGGTGGTGAGCCAGGGTGCAGGAGCAGAAATGCGTCAGACTATCGGTGTCGCCGTTTTTTATGGAATGATCGGTGTGACGGTCTTTGGACTAATTTTTACACCCGTTTTTTATGTCCTTCTTCGCAAATTGGAAGTTGGTTTAAAGAAAAAACACGATCAGGACGATGCTGTGTTAAAGCCATCAAATATCGACGGAGCAAAGTAATTCGTTAGTTGAAATTCTAAATAATGGGCAACTAGGGGGGGCTATCATTCTTGTCAAACCTTGCAGAGAAGCGGTTACCCAGAAAGCTATTATGGAGTACTTTCTGGGTAGAAAAGTTTGACCTCTTGTTGGAACCATATGTATGTAATACCAGCCAACCTTGTTGATTTGAGTAGAACCTCGATTATGTTTTGGCGATTGGTTCTATGAAAGAGAATCCAACAATCCAATGTGAGGAAGGGCAACGTAGTCCGTGGTGTAATATAGAAAAAGATGATACAATGGGGCTCGTTATTCGTTTAGAAACTGTAAATGTCGGAGGACGCTGATCCCAAACTATTCCATAGGTTGATTAGCGCTCTTGAATTAGGAGTGTTTAGCGATTTTTTTTGATAGAGCTTTAAAACGCTGAACCTCATCAATCATCATATTGGTTTGCTGAAGAGTGTCTTTGGCGATAGACGCTACTTTTGAAGCGGCTTTTAGTGGGCGCTTTGGCAAGGGGCTTGCCGTTTCAAGAAGCGTGTTTAAAGCGTCCAGATTTGAATAAAATGCGTAGTCCTCTGTCAGGTCAGCAGCTTGTTCAGCAAGTTTTGAAAACTCTTTTGCATCAAGTTGATTGTCCTCGGGGAAATCGAGGATGTGAAACTTCTCTGCCATGATGTGTACCCGATCCAGATATCACGTTCTTTAGTTAATGATAGCCTACTCTATGCATTTTAACTTAAACTTTAGTTAATGGTTTTGGTTAAGCTTATCAAGTTTCAAGGGCATAATAGCGGATGATCATTTAGTGTTGGCGTGGCCGAAAAAAGAAAACAATTCTATTAGGGCTTCTTCTGGCCGCGAAATCCTGCTAGAAGGCAATTAAAAATACCGTTTAATAATACAAGAGCTAGGAATTCTGCTCATGGCAGGCCATTCACAATTTAAGAACATTATGCACCGCAAAGGTGCCCAAGATAAAAAACGTGCAAAAATCTTTGCGCGTCACACCCGCGAAATTATGGTTGCAGCCCGTTCTGGATTGCCTGATCCAGAACAAAACTCGACCTTGCGTAATGCCATCATGGCTGCACGTGCTGCGAACATGCCAAAAGATAACATTGATCGCGCTGTCAAACGTGTTGCTGGTGGGGAAGATGTCGCGAACTACGAAGACGTTCGTTACGAGGGTTATGGTCCGGCTGGCGTCGCAGTGATTGTTGATGCGTCGACTGATAACCGTAACAGAACAGCATCGGAAGTTCGGACTGCCTTTTCCAAGCTTGGGGGTAACCTCGGTGAAACAGGCAGTGTCTCTTTCATGTTTGACCGTGTTGGTTCTTTGACCTATCCCGCATCTGTTGCTGATGCTGATGCAATGTTTGAAGCTGCGGTTGAAGCGGGTGCCGATAACGTTGAAAGCACCGACGAAGATCACGAAATCATTTGTGATCCAGGTGATTTTGCGGATGTTCGCGATGCCTTGATTGAGAAATTCGGCCCGCCGACAGAGCTTGGTCTACAGTGGAAGCCGCAAAATACTATCAGCTTGAATGAAGATCAGGCATCAACAATGTTGAAGTTGATTGATACGCTTGATGATAACGACGATGTTCAAAATGTGAGTGCGAATTTTGAAATCGACGATGAAATTATGGCCAAACTTACAGATGGCTAAGTCATAAAAGGAGGCCGGGTCCAGAGATAATGCGGATCATTGGAATCGATCCCGGCCTTCGTTTTACCGGGTGGGGAATTATCGAATCAGAAGGCAGCAGGCTACACCATATTGCAAATGGTGTTGTGAAAACGCTGTCGACGAACGATCTTCCCAAACGCCTTGTGGAAATCCACGACGGCATTCAAGCCGTTCTTGCTGATTATCAACCTGATGAAGCCGCTGTCGAAATAACGCTGGCGAACAAGAACCCAAGTTCAACACTTAAGCTTGGTATGGCGCGTGGTATTGCCCTCATCACTCCGGCGTTGGTTGGTTTGCCTGTGGGTGAATACTTGCCAATGATTGTTAAAAAGTCAGTCGTTGGCACAGGTCACGCAACAAAAGATCAGGTTCAAATGATGGTTGAACGGCTGTTGCCGGGGTGTAAAATTACCTCTTCTGATGCTGCGGATGCCTTGGCGATTGCCATTTGTCATGCCCATAATGCTTCAACGGGTAGAAAATGGGCCCAAGGAACCGAAGATCCAATCAGTGCCGCTTTGAAAAAAGCAGGGATTGAAGACCCAAGAACTTTGAAGAAAACAGGCAAAACCTGGGGGAAGAAGTTTAGATGATCGGCAAGCTGACCGGAAAGGTTGATTCCACAGGGGATGACTGGGTTATGCTCGATGTTGGCGGTGTTGGCTACATTGTTTTTTGTTCCAGTCGTACGCTCTCTGTTCTGCCCGGCGAAGGTGAAGTAACAAGCCTGTTGATCGAAACCCATGTCAGAGAAGACCATATCCACTTGTTTGGGTTTGCGACAGCTGCTGAAAAAGAATGGTATCTCTTGCTTGGAACAGTTCAGGGGGTGGGTGCAAAGGTTGGTCTTGCAATCTTGTCGGCCATATCGCCCGATGAACTATCTGTTGCCATTGCTGCCCAGGATAAAACCACAATAACCCGAGCAAATGGTGTTGGACCCAAGCTAGCAATCCGCATCATGAACGAACTTAAAGACAAAATTGCCAAGCTGTCACTTGGAACGTCAGGCGAGATTGTTGATAGTTCGGCGGCAGAAGGTAAACCTGCATCAACGCCGATGGCGATTTCAGAAGACGCAATTTCTGCCCTGGTCAATTTGGGGTACCGACGTTCAGAGGCGTACAGTGCAGTTGCAAAAATATCCAGCGAGAAAGGGGCTGATACGCCCCTTGAGGAACTTATTCGTGGTGGTCTTGCGGAGTTAATGCGGTGAACGACGATAGATTAGTATCCAATGAATTTTCCGAAGGCGATGGCGCAGAAAATTCTTTGCGTCCCCTGAGCCTCGGTGAATTTATTGGGCAGCGCCAGTTACGCGAAAACCTGCATATTTTTATTGAGGCGGCGAAACAGCGTGGTGATGCGCTGGATCATGTTCTTTTTTTCGGTCCACCAGGTCTTGGAAAAACAACTTTGGCCCAAGTGGTTGCTCGTGAACTCGGCGTTGGCTTTCGGGCGACGTCAGGACCTGTCATTGCCAAGGCTGGGGATCTCGCGGCTATTTTGACGAATTTGCAGCCACACGACGTACTTTTTATTGATGAAATTCATCGCTTGTCGCCTGTGGTTGAAGAGATCCTTTATCCAGCGATGGAAGATTTCAAGCTGGATTTGATTATTGGTGAGGGACCCGCTGCAAGATCAGTACAAATTGACTTGCCGCCCTTTACGTTAATCGGGGCTACGACTCGTTCTGGATTGATTTCTACGCCTCTGCGCGAACGGTTTGGTATTCCGCTCAGGCTTCAATTTTATGAGCCAGAGGAATTACAGCAGATTGTTTCTCGTGGGGCCAAAATTCTTGAAGCGCCGATGAGTGATGATGGGGCCTTTGAAATTGCACGCCGAGCAAGAGGAACGCCAAGGGTATCTGGTCGATTGCTCCGTCGGGTAAGGGACTTTGCTGCGGTTGCGGGCGTTGAGTTGATTGAAGCGGCTGATGCGGATGTGGCCCTCCGCCGTTTGGATGTTGACGAAAAAGGCCTTGATGCCATGGATCGCCGATACTTACGTGTTATCGCAGAGAATTATGGTGGCGGTCCTGTCGGTGCTGAAACTCTCGCAGCTGCTTTGTCTGAACAGCGAGACGTTATCGAAGACGTTATCGAACCGTATTTAATTCAGCAGGGCTTTTTACAGCGAACACCACGTGGACGTTTACTCAGTTCCACAGGGTATAAATACCTTGGTTTGAACGAGCCTGTTGAGATCAAGGCCCGTCGGTCATCACAAATGGATCTTCTATCCGGTGCAGGAGCGTCAGGAGATAGACCAGACGATAATAGTGAAATCGGGTGATCAGGGACAGATATGAAACAAATTTGTGATCTTCCCCTAACTGGGGTGTTTGAAAAAGGCAGTCATTATTATCCCGTTCGTGTTTATTACGAAGATACGGATAATGCCAAAATTGTGTATCACGCCAATTACTTGAAGTTTGCAGAGCGAGCCCGGACAGAGATTTTGAGGCTGCTAGATTTTGAACAGACCGATCTAAGTAAGCGGTTTGGCCTTTTTTTTGCCGTAAAAGATTGCTTTCTTAAGTTCGCACAGCCAGCGTATCTTGACGACTTGTTGGTTGTTAAGTCCAGAATTACCCAGATGAAAGGCGCTAGCTTCTCATTTGAACAGATTATTTATCGGAACGATGTTCTATTAGTCCACTGTGATATCCGTATCGCTTGTGTGGACGAAAAGGGGGGACCCGCAAGGATCCCATCAGAAATAAGTCAAACTTTGAGTAAGTTCGGGGTGTAAGCCCGGGGTATAAGTTTGGGGAATGAGTTTAGGGTGCTAAAAGGAGCTGTCAAAGCCGATGGCAAATGAAGTTGTAGAAACAGTCGAGACAGTCGGTCTTGGTAGCAATGTCGTTGATTCCGTTGCATTGGGTGGGGCATCAGCCGTTCATGATCTCAGTGTGTGGGGATTATTTCTTCAAGCCGATCTGATTGTAAAAATCGTTATTTTTATCCTCATTATTGCCTCTATCTGGTCTTGGGCAATCATGATTGATAAAATTGTCAAACTGCGCAGCTTGCGTCGCCGGGCTGATCAGTTCGATGAAGCATTTTGGTCAGGCGGTTCGTTGGATGATCTTTATGATCGCATCGAAAAACGGCCTTCTGATCCTGTTTCAAGTATTTTTATTTCTGCCATGCGTGAATGGCGCCGAGCGAGTAGTCGTGGCAACGGTAGCCGAAGTGATCACGCCCGTGTCAGTTTGCAACAGCGCATTGATCGTGTGATGGATATCAGCCTGAACCGGGAAATGGATATCTTGGAAAGGGGTATGGTGTTCCTCGCTTCTGTCGGATCTTCTGCACCTTTTATCGGTCTTTTTGGGACGGTATGGGGCATTATGAATGCCTTCACCTCGATCGCAGCGTCAAAGAACACCAGCCTTGCTGTTGTTGCCCCCGGGATTGCAGAAGCTCTGTTTGCAACGGCGCTTGGTCTTGTCGCGGCTATTCCAGCAGTTCTTGCCTATAATAAGCTATCCAGTGATATCGGGCGTTATGGTGCTCGGTTGGAAGTTTTTGCAGGTGAATTCAGTGCGATTCTCTCTCGTCAGTTAGAGGAGCACTAGAATGGCAGCGCCGACACTTGGTGGGGGGGCATCCAAAGGCAGCGGTCGTTGGAAGCGTTCCAGCCGCAAACCTATGAGTGATATCAACGTAACGCCGTTTGTGGATGTTATGCTTGTGCTCCTGATTGTCTTTATGGTGACGGCGCCTCTCTTGACCGTCGGGGTGCCTGTTGATTTACCAAAAGCACAGGCCAAAACCTTGAATGCTTCCGAAGAACCGCTGGTTATTTCTGTAAACGCCACGGGTGAACTTTTTCTGCAAGAAACCAAATTGACAGAAGAACAGCTGGTTCCTCGCTTGAATGCAATCACTGAGAATAAACCAGATACGCGGGTTTATGTGCGGGGCGATAAAGCCATCGATTACGGGCGGGTCATGCAGGTCATGAGTCTTGTTAACAGTGCGGGTTATGACAGGGTCGCTTTGATTGCTGAATTACCCAAAGAAAATAAGTAGTCGCTAAGAATATGCGTACAGGCATTGCTGTTTCTTTATTAATGCATATGGCGTTGTTGGCGTTTGTAATTTTCGGATTACCACGCTTTAACAAGCCCTTTCTTGCTGAGCAGGTCGTGCCTGTCGAGTTTGTTGTGCTTGCCGAGCTTGATTTGGAAAAGCCACCAGCCCCTGAACAGGACATCCCTGAACCCGAGCCGGAAGAGATTCCTGAACCAGAGCCTAAACCGGAACCAGAACCTCAGCCAGAGCCAACACCAGAGCCACAACCTGAGCCCGAGCCAGCTCCAGAACCTGAGCCTCAACCTGAACCGGCTCCAGAACCAGAGCCTGCGCCGGAGCCAATCCCAGAACCAGAACCTGTACCCGAACCAGAACCTTTGAAGGTTGAAGCGCCAGAGCCGGAGCTTATTGAAAATATTGAGCCTGAACCTGAAGAGGTGAAAAAGGCTTTGCCGCCAAAACCGAAGACGCGTCCAAAACCGCCTAAACGTCCGGAACCCAAACCGGAAGTCGTGAAGAAAGAGGAAGAGCCGAAGCCAAAGGTTGATGCGCTTACGTCTATCTTGAAAAATGTGGATAAGCTGAAGTCAGCACCAAAGAAAACCACGACCAAAGGTAAGGCCCCAACAACGCCAACACGACAACGTGCTTCCGCTGCGCAGATCAATGATATTCAACGATCACTTCAACAACAGATGAAACGTTGCTGGCGGGTAGATGCTGGTGCATTACAAGCTGATGAAATGATCGTAGAGATCTCTATGCAAATGCGCCAGGACGGCAGTATTAATAGTGTAAAGATTGTTGATCAAAATAGGTTTAACAAAGATGCTTATTTCAGGACTGCGGCTGAAAATGCTCGGCGTGCTGTGATTAGCTGTGCGCCTTATAAACTTCCAACTAACCTATATAGTGATTGGCAAACAGTTAACTTGAAATTTGATCCGTCTAAGATGTTTGGGCAGTGATTTTAAGGCTTCATCATAGATATACTTTGTCATGGTTGTTTTGTGGGTTTTGTTTGTGTTTGCAGGATTTCGCGGTTGCAGAGCCAATTACTTCTGTTGAAGAAATTGGCGAATGTTGGAAAACAAATTTTAGCCCTAATTCTTCGTTAGATACTATTGTTGAGTTATCGATGAAGTTGTCTCGGGATGGTAATGTTGAAGAGGTTATCGTTGTTGATCGAGAGAGATTCGATCATGATGGTGTCTTTAACGCTGCTTCGAGTGAACTTAGTAAAGCACTTGTTGAGTGCGGACCTTATAAGTTTCCAGTTGATCTTTATCCCGACTGGAAAGTGATTAATATTCGATTTGATCCGTCAAAAATGTTCGGGCAATGAACGGGAGAAGAATAGTGATGTTAATAAAGGCAACGCGCGGATTGCTGATTGCCGCGGTCAGTGTGTTGGGAATTGCGACGGGCATTATTCCTGCTCAGGCTGAAATCAATGTAAATATTACCGAAGGTTTTGTAGAGCCTTTACCCGTTGCCGTTGCAGATTTTAACGGAGGACAGCCGGAAGAGCAATTGATCGGGCGTGATATTGCCGAGGTGATTTCTGCAAACCTTGAGCGGACTGGGCTGTTTAAGCCCATCGACAATAAGGCATTTATTCAAGATCAGAGCTCTCTTCTCGTCGGTGTACGTTTTGGGGATTGGCGTTTGATCAATGCTCAGGCGCTAGTGACTGGCTCTGCCCGTGTTCAGGGTGATGGTAAAGTTCGCGTGGAATTCCGTCTATGGGATGTATATGCGGAAAACATGATGACTGGTTTTTCCTATACATCGACCAGAACGAACTGGAGACGTATCGCCCACCGTATCTCTGATGCTATCTATAAACGTTTAACCGGCGAACAGGGGTATTTTGATACCCGTGTTGTTTATGTTTCAGAAACAGGGCCGCAGAATCGGCGTCAAAGACGTTTGGCAATCATGGATCAGGATGGTTTCAACCATAAATTCCTGACAAATGGCAGATTTGATGTTTTCACACCGCGTTTTTCGCCAACGTCACAAGAGATCACATATTTGTCATTCGAGGGGAATGTTCCGAAGGTAAAGCTGCTTGATCTACAAACAGGCCGCGAAGAAACGCTTGGAAACTTCAAAGGAATGAGTTTCGCACCGCGATTCTCTCCGGATGGAAACTCTGTGGTGATGAGCCTTGCGGATCGTGGGAATACTGAAATTTATTCCATGGACCTTCGGACCAGAAAGTTTTCGCGTCTGACAAATCATCCGGCTATTGATACGTCACCGTCTTATTCCCCTGACGGATCTAAGGTTGTATTCAACTCTGATCGTGGTGGTAGTCAGCAGCTTTATGTAATGGACATTAACGGCGGAAATGTTAAGAGAATCTCTTTTAACAAAGGACGTTACGCGACACCTGTTTGGTCCCCGCGCGGTGATCTTATTGCTTTTACACGTCTTTCCGGTAGAAAGTTTTATATCGGCGTAATGAAGCCTGATGGATCAGGTGAACGTATGCTTGCGGAAGGTTACCATGCAGAGGGACCAACGTGGTCACCGAATGGTCGCGTTCTGTCCTATTACAAACAAGGCAAGTCCGATAGTCGCGGTAAGGTGAAAAGCAAAGTTTATACGGTTGATCTGTCCGGATATAACGAAAGAGAGGTTGTTACGCCTCTTGATGGAGTTGATCCGGCTTGGTCTCCACTATTGCAATAAGCTGTATGCTTGATAAATAACAGTTATATCGTTATAGTCGTGGACGTTTCCCGATTTAATCGGTGTAACTGGGGGTTTATTGAGTTTCTTCGTTGATCTGTTGTTTCAGACAGATCACCTAACAATTTTAGTATTCGGGTATTACTCGAGAGGGCGAAAAAATTATGCGCTTTAAGTTGCTCACAATGTTTGCAGCCGCACTGTTCCTAAGTGCTTGTGCCAGCAATTCTGATAACAATGCAGACGGATCAAACGATGGTTCATCTGCAACAACTGGTACAACTGACCAGTCCTCCTCTGTAAGTTCTTCATCCATTCAGGGGCCACAGCCTGGTTCTCTGGAACACCTCGTTGTAAACGTTGGTGATCGTGTTTTCTTTGGTTATGACCAAAGCGACCTTCAGGGCGAAGGTCAGAAAACTACTGAAGCACTTGCCGTTTGGATGAACAGCTATCCTGCTGTGACGCTGACTGTTGAAGGTCATGCTGATGAGCGTGGAACACGTGAATACAACTTGGCTCTTGGTGAGCGTCGTGCAAACTCTGTACGTGATTACCTTGTTGCTCTTGGTGTAAATCCGAATCGTGTTCAGGTCGTTAGCTTCGGTAAAGAACGTCCAGCTGTTCTCGGTTCTACCGAAGAAGCATGGTCTCAGAACCGTCGTGCAGTCTTCGTTGTAAACTAAGCGCATAGACTGATCTTATTAAAAATCCCGTTTGGTTGATGAAACCAAACGGGATTTTTTTGTTAAATTACTGCTTTTATATGTGTGATATTTGGTGTGCCATATTCTCACCAATATAAGGCTATATATAATCAGGACCTACTATCGTTTAAGGGTGCAAGAAAAAATGTCATTGATGGCTGTTAGTTTGAAAACGTTTCGTTTAGGCGCGGGTGCTGCGTTCGTTGTTATGGCAATGCAAGCGAGTGCTTGGGCGCAAAATTCACAAGTACAGGGATTGGTTAATAAAATTGATCGCCTTCAACGTGAACTGGTGACGCTACAACAACACGTTTATCAGGGTAAAACGCCATCTGCCGAAGAGCTTGCTGCTGTAGGTTCGAATAGTGGCGGTGCTAATGCGGGACGACTAGAGCTTCGTCTTTCCCAAGTTGAAAACCAGATGAGAGGTCTGACCGGGCAATTTGAGGAAGTAAATTTCCGTCTGGATCAGCTTGGTAAAAGGCTGGATAAGCTTGTTGCTGATACGGATTTACGATTGCAGAACTTGGAAAATGGCCGACAAGTAGGGGCTGTGCAACAGGGAACACCTCTTGCTGCAAACAACACAGCTTCACAGGCCCAGCAAACAACGGGACAGCCATCAGCATCCGGGCAACCCGGTGTGTTGGGAACAATCCCCGCAGAAGACTTGAATAATTTTAACACTCAACAACAGGCAGCAACGGCACCAAATACCGCAGTAGATAGTGCGTCACCACAAAGCTTGATCCAAGGCGGACTACGCTCTGACGAAGTGGCAAGCTATACGCTTCCCGGTGATACACCAAAAGAACAGTATGACTATTCCTTTGGTCTGCTTCGTCAAGCCCGCTATGATGAGGCTGAACAGGCTTTCTCTAAGTTTGTTGAAAATCATCCAGAAGATTCTCTTGCAGGCAACGCGACCTATTGGTTGGGCGAAACCTATTATGTCCGCGGTGATTACCAGCAAGCCGCTATTACCTTTGCAGATTCTTTCCAGCGCTATCCCAATTCTTCTAAAGCACCAGATAATCTTTTGAAGCTTGGTCTTTCGCTTTCTTCGCTTGGTAATACATCAGATGCTTGTGGTACTTTTGGGGAGCTTTTGAACCGTTATCCCAATGCAAGTGCGATTGTTAAACAACGTGCAGGTCAGGAATCTCAACGCTTGAACTGCCCTTAAGCTTCGATGCAAAGAGTTTCCAGTGAGTGATCTTCCGACGGAAAAGGTGCTGCAATCAAGGCCCGATTCCAAATCACTGCCAATCAGAGAGGAAGAGTTTGCACAGCTGATGTCTGTGATTGCTCTTCCTCGAAATCCTTTTCGGATCGGGGTTGCTGTATCTGGTGGTGCGGACAGTATGGCACTTTGTCTATTGCTCAGGAATTGGGTGAAAGCTAAAGGTGGCGAACTTCTTGCGGTGACTGTCGATCACCGTCTGCGCCCCGAATCTGGCATTGAGGCAGATTGGGTGCATGCACGCCTTGCGGCTGAAGGAATTGAGCATGATATTCTTACACGTTCTCTTGCGACGGATAGTGAAGAAAAGGGGAGCTCGCAGGTTCGAGCGCGCAAAGCGCGGCATGATTTGATTTCCAAATGGTGTAGAGAGAAAGAAATTTTCTTTCTGGCCTTGGGACATCATTTAGATGATCAGGTTGAAACGTTCCTTATGCGCCTTGTCAGGCAAAGTAAATCTGATGGCTTGGCTGGTATCTCTATGCAACGGCAAGACGGCGCAATGACGCTTATCCGTCCTTTACTTGGTTTTCCAAAACAGCGTTTGCTTGAAACCTTAAGGCATCATGGCTGGGGGTGGATTGAAGAACCCAGTAATCAGCGGGCAGATTATTTAAGAAACCGTATTCGACAACAACTTCCTTTGTTAGAGCGACAGGGAGTAAGAAAAAACAGTTTAGAGCGGATCACCCGTAGTCTGGGGCGAATTCGTCGATCTCTGCAAAAAAGAACAGATGCTTTTATTGATCAAAGAGTACGTCTGAATCCAATCGGATACGCTGAAATTGATTTTAGCGAATCGGAGGAAATTCAAACGGAAATATTCCAAAGAGCTCTACAACGCACTCTTTTGACCGTTGGGGGAGGAGATTATTCTCCTAAAACCATAAAGCTTGATCGTTTGATTCAATCCTTGATGAGTTCAGATTCGGTTAAGCTGACGCTTGCTGGCTGTGAAATTATCAAAAAAGATGATGTTATCTTTATTGTTCGAGAGAACAGGTTGGTGCCAAAGTTGTTGTTAACCCCTGGACAGGAATGTCTTTGGGACAACAGGTTCTTTGTGCAGGTTAATGACGAAATGAAAAATGATAACCTAATGTTGCAAACATTGGGGGAAAGAGGGTGGCAGGACCTGTGCGCGTTACATCCGGCAGTAAAAAGTGTCAGTGTTTCCCGGTTTGTCCGATATAGCCTGCCAGCTGTTTATCATGGGGATAAAATCATAACCGTTCCCCATTTGGAGTACCTGAATCCGGACTGGATCGATGAAATTCAGATGAAAATGCGATTCGAACCAAAAAATATGCTGATTCAGTTGCCCTTTACGGTTGCTTAGGAGCGTAAGCGCATTATCTTCTAGGAAGAAGTGATTCATTTCGCTGGACCTGTTTGGGTGCAGCACAGATTTTTTGGAAGGTCGTTACCTTGAATTTCAGCCGTAATGCAGCCCTATGGATTGTAGTGGCCCTGCTTTTGTTTGCCCTGTTCAATTTGTTTCAGGGGCCGTCGTCTCAGAGCGGGCAACAACAGGTAGCTTATTCTGAGTTCCTAACCCAGGTCGAATCTGGGCAAGTTACCTCTGTTACTATTCAGGGGCGTGAAATCAAAGGTGTTTCCAGTGATGGACGTCAGTTCTCTAGCTATGCGCCTGATGATCCCAAGCTCGTTGAAACGCTGCGTGATGCTGGCGTGATCGTAAAAGCAATACCAAAGGAAGAGGGATCTACACTGATACAGATTCTGATTTCATGGTTCCCTATGATCCTGTTGATTGGTGTGTGGATTTTCCTTTTCCGCCAAATGCAGGGAAATAGCGGTAAGGCTATGGGCTTTGGTAAATCCAAGGCTAAGCTGCTGACGGAAAAGCAAGGGCGCGTCACCTTTGATGATGTAGCAGGGATTGATGAAGCCAAAGAAGAACTTCAGGAGATTGTTGAATTCCTGAAAGATCCTCAAAAATTCCAGCGGTTGGGCGGAAAAATTCCAAAAGGTTGTTTGCTTGTTGGTCCTCCGGGTACAGGTAAGACGTTGTTGGCGCGGGCGATTGCCGGTGAAGCAAATGTGCCTTTCTTTACTATTTCCGGTTCTGACTTTGTCGAAATGTTTGTTGGTGTTGGTGCTAGCCGTGTCCGCGATATGTTTGAACAGGGTAAAAAGAATGCGCCGTGTATTCTGTTTATTGACGAGATCGACGCTGTCGGTCGTCACCGTGGCGCTGGTATGGGCGGCGGTAATGATGAACGCGAACAGACACTCAACCAGCTTCTCGTCGAGATGGATGGTTTTGAATCAAACGAAGGCGTGATCATTATTGCGGCAACGAACCGTCCTGATGTTCTTGATGCTGCGCTATTGCGTCCGGGACGTTTTGACAGACAGGTTACTGTAACAAACCCAGATATTCTTGGGCGTGAGAAAATTCTCAAGGTTCACCTGCGTAAAGTTCCTTTGGCGCCTGATGTTGATGCGCGTGTTGTTGCGCGGGGAACACCTGGTTTCTCAGGTGCTGCTTTGGCTAACCTTGTTAACGAAGCTGCATTACTTGCGGCCCGTTCAGGTAAGCGTGTTGTTACGATGTCTGACTTTGAAGATGCAAAAGACAAAGTAATGATGGGTGCTGAGCGTCGTTCAATGGTCATGACGGATGAAGAGCGGGAAATGACTGCCTATCATGAAGCCGGACATGCTCTTGTCGGTATTCATGTTAAGGGCAATGATCCTCTTCATAAGGTGACAATTATTCCGCGTGGTCAGTCACTGGGTGTGACCATGAACCTGCCAGAGCGAGATCGCCTTGGTTATAAGGTCATGGAAATGAAGGCGCGCCTTGCGATGATGTTTGGTGGTCGCGAAGCTGAACAACTTATCTATGGCGCAGACAACGTTACGACCGGTGCTGGCAATGATATTCAGCAGGCGACAAACATGGCTCGTTCCATGGTGATGGTTTACGGCATGAGCGAAAAGCTGGGTCGCCTGCGTTATGTTTCTCGCCAGGATGATCCATTTAGCTATGGCGGCGGCGGTGATAACGGTATGGGTGTTTCCAGTGAAACTCAGAAAATGATTGATGACGAAGTTCGAAGCATTATCGAAACGGCTGAAATGCAGGCTCGTGATGTTTTGACAAAACACCGTGATCAACTGGAACTTATCACCAAAGCACTTTTGGAATACGAATCTCTATCTGGTGAAGATGTTAAACAGCTTCTGAAAGACGGCAAGATTGATCGTAGTGATGATAGTAATTCTGATCATGGCTCTGATGTACCTCGTACTTCAGTTCCAAAGAGTGGAAAAGTTCATCGCGATGACGAAGAAGATGACAAGGGTGGTGCAACACCAGAACCTCAGCCTGAAAGCTGATCGTTTTTCTGTCATGTTGATTTAATAAAACCAAGGCCTCGCATTCTGTGGGGCCTTGGTGTTTTACACAGATATCCACAGGTATCTCATGTCACATAAACTCTATATTCGCCCGGTTGGAATATCTTCCACCCAAAGCTCTGTTGGCAAGGCATTACCCTTTATGGGGAATGGCAACAGCTTTGCTGCTGCGGAAGTGACGATAAGAACTTCTTCCGGAGAAATTCGCGAGCGTCATGTTCTGCCCACTTCGGAGATTTTACCGTGGTTAACGGATAATAACCATACGGATTTAACTTCTACGGCATCTGATCTCTTGGCGACTTTGGGGAAACCAAGGTCTTCTTTTGCGGGTCTGGATATGTCTAGGCCCCATGTTATGGCTGTTATTAACGTCACGCCCGACTCCTTTTCTGATGGCGGGGATCGTTATTCTGCTGGTACAGCCGTTGGTGATGGTTTGCGGATGATTGACAAGGGGGCGACAATTCTTGATATCGGTGGGGAATCAACGCGACCAGGTGCCGATCCCGTTTCGTTGGACGAAGAGTTGAGGCGGGTTATTCCTGTTGTCGAAAAACTCGCCGAAGCTGGCGCCTTGGTTTCAATCGATACCAGACATGCAAAGGTGATGACGGAGGCCGTGCAGGCTGGTGCCGCTATTATCAATGATGTCACGGCCTTGGAAGGTGATGCGGAAAGCCTGGAAGCTGCCGCAAACGCAAAAGTACCTGTTATTCTGATGCATATGCAGGGGACCCCTGAAACGATGCAGGCAAATCCGCTCTATCAGGATGCTGCTCTGGATATTTATGACTATTTACAATTACGTGTTCAGTCTTGTTTGGATGCTGGTATTTCAAAAGATATGATTGCAGTTGATCCAGGTATTGGCTTTGGGAAAACTGTGGATCATAATCTTAGATTATTGGATACTTTATCTCTTTTGCATGGCATCGGATGCCCGGTCTTACTTGGCGTTAGCCGCAAGAGTTTCATAGGCAAGCTGTCACAAGGCGAAGAACCAAAAGATCGTGTGGCGGGATCCCTTGCCTGTGCTTTGGCAGGGTTGGATCGTGGTGTTCAGATGTACCGGGTTCATGATGTGGCAGAGACAAGCCAAGCCTTTGCAATTGGACAGGCTATAAGACAGGCTGTGTAAAAGCATATTTAAAAAATATTAGTGTTGGTGTTGGAGTTATAAAAAAGAGATGAGCCGTAAATACTTTGGAACAGATGGTATTCGTGGAAAAGCGAATGAAGAGCCTGTAACAGCTGAAATTGCACTGGCTGTTGCCAAAGCTGCCGGAGCACATTTCCAACGCGGTAATCATCGCCATACAGTCGTGATCGGCAAAGATACACGTTTGTCCGGCTACCTTCTGGAGCCAGCATTAACAGCGGGTTTTGTTTCCGTTGGTATGGATGTTGTTCTTCTGGGACCTGTACCAACACCTGCTGTTGGGATGCTGACCCGCTCTATGCGGGCGGATATGGGTGTCATGATTTCGGCATCCCATAATCCCTTTGAAGACAACGGGATTAAATTGTTCGGCCCAGATGGTTTTAAACTGTCCGATGATGTTGAAGCTAAAATTGAAGCCCGTCTACAGGACAACAAGTCAATTCCCCTCGCGTCGAGTACGAAGCTGGGGCGTGCACGGCGTCTGGATGATGCATCGGGGCGATATATTGAGTTTGTGAAAAATACCTTCCCCAAAGATTTGCGCCTGGATGGTATGAAAGTTGTTATCGACTGCGCCAATGGTGCTGCATACAAGGTTGCGCCAACGGTTCTTTATGAGCTGGGTGCTGACGTTATTCCCGTGGCGGTGACACCGGATGGTTTTAATATCAACAGGGATTGTGGTGCGACGGCGACTACTTTGATGCAGGAAGCAGTAGTCGCGCACGGTGCGGATATTGGCATTGCCCTTGATGGAGACGCCGATCGTTTGATTTTGGCTGATGAGCACGGTCAAATTGTTGATGGCGATCAAGTGATGGCAATCATTGCTAAGACCCTTCACGCACGTGAGCTTCTCAAGGGGGGCGGCGTTGTTGCAACGGTTATGTCCAACATGGGGCTGGAAACATATCTGAATGACCTTGGGTTAGAGCTTATTCGTACCCCCGTCGGAGATCGCTATGTGGTTCAGACCATGCGTGAGCAGGGGTACAATCTTGGGGGTGAGCAATCCGGTCATATGGTGATCAGCGATCACACAACGACCGGAGATGGCTTGATTGCAGCCCTACAGGTTTTAGCTGCGGTTATCAGGGCTGATCGTCCAGCAAGTGAAGTCGTTCGTGGGTTTACCCCGTTACCGCAGTTACTGAAGAATGTTCGCATTACGAGCGGCGTGCCGGTGGATGATGTGTTAGGTATGGGCAAGGTACAAGATGCCATAAAAG
>NZ_CAKZMP010000387.1 GCF_937128705.1 uncultured Kiloniella sp.
TGTCTACCTTGTTTTCAAATGTACCTATAAAAAAGGTCACTGATTCCGCCCCAAAATGAATTGACCGATATTGGTCTTTCAAGAACACACCCCTGCGTTCTTATCTCGCCCTGTTCCCGATTTGGTCTGAAATGGGTCGTTTCTGATTACAAATGGGATATTTTGGGATATCATGGGATAAGATGGGTGTCAATGGTTTGGGGTGTGTCAAGGTATGGTTAAAACATAGTTAATTGCTTATTTTTTATAGTTAAATTTTGTCTGTGTAGAGAGCTCATAATTGGCTACGGGGATTGTTTTTATTAATGAAATTGCGACCAGCTCTATCTTGATTGATAGAGGACGGGGGTCGTAAATCCAAAGTTGTAATTTAGGTGTGGAGGCGAGTGAGAAAAAATAAATATGTCAGACGGTCATAAGCCGGGTTTTGTCGCTTGCCACAAAGCCGAAGCCCGTGACAACGGAAGGCTATTCATCTGGGATGCTCATCGCTGAGCACCTCTCGCAACTGACCCGGTCGACGGTGCGGAAAAACACCTGATTCCTCAAAACAAAGTTTTGTGAACCTGCCGACCCTATTTAGTTTTGCTCCCGGTGGGGTTTACCATGCCGCTTCCATTTCTGGCCGCGCGGTGTGCTCTTACCACACCCTTTCACCCTTACCTGCTTGTCACAATCCATAAAGGACTGCGCCCTACAGGTGGTTTGCTTTCTGTGGCACTTTCCCTAGGGTCGCCCCCGCCGGGCGTTACCCGGCACCGTATTCCCGTGGAGCCCGGACTTTCCTCCCTTTCCGGTTCAGGCAAAGCCTGCCAGAAAGAGCAGCCTGTCGGACCGTCTGACGCGCTACAGTTAGGCGGCTTCTCAGCTGTCGTCAAGTTGTGAATAAAGATCTGCAAGAATTTGACAGCATTCCTGATCAATTTCCCCGTTTAGTTTGCTTGGCCGAAAGTGTCTTTGGAAAGCGATAATGGCAGCTTTTGTGACTGATCCGGTTGGGCTTTTTATGTCCACCTTATAGCCGTATTCGCCCAGTTTTAAAACGAAACTATCTTCAGCAATGGGGCTGCTTTGTGCTGTTCCATCAGGGAAAACACCAATGCCTTGGTTTGCGAGGTATATCCAGTCAAATAACTCGCCGGGGTCTTCTTTGCGTTCGGGGGCGACGTCTGAGTGCGCCAATACTCTGTGTGAAGGAATAGAATGGCGCTCTAAAATTTCCTTGCTGAGGGTAGCAACAGCTTTCATTTGAGCCGTGGGAAAAGGTCTGTACCCCCATTCATGTCCGGGATTAACGATTTCGATGCCAATCGAGCAGCTGTTGATGTCTGTCTCGTCATGCCAGTAGGCAAGCCCAGCGTGCCAAGCGCGATGTTCTTCTGGAACAAGCTGAAAGATCTCTCCATCTTCCTCTATTAAATAGTGGGCACTGACCTGTGCTGCACTATCACACAGACGCTCAAGGGCCTCCTTCCCGGTTTGCATGCCAGTATAGTGTAGCAGGAGCATATTTATATCGACAGTTTTCGGACGAGGGCCGAAGTTGGGAGAGTGATAGGTATGATTAATTTTCATAGCGCACTTTCCGGTTCTGGCGTGTGCAACCTGATCGGGGGTGATTCCAGTTCTTTCAGGATTGGGTTGTTAGCAACGATATTTTCGGTGACAGAGAGCAGCCATTGCCTGAATTTTCTCAAGGCTGGTTTGTTGGCTTTATTCTTGGGGCTGGCAATATAATAACGGCCAATAAGGGAAACGAGATCTGGAAACGGCATGACCAGTCGCCCAGAAGCCAAGTCATCCTCTATCATCATTAAATCACCTAACGCAACGCCGTATCCCATTGCTGCTGCTTGTAGGGCGCTGTCTGTGGTGTCAAAAGCCTCTCCGCTATTTGTGTTAAGTAATTTTGCTTGTGCTTCTTGCCCCCATTGAGCCCATTCCCGATATTCATTTTCAGAGGTTCCTTTTGCTTCACTTTTGGCGGTACTGCTACAGTGCAACAGCATGACTTCGTTAAGTGAATTCGGGTCTTTGGGATTAGAGAGCTTGTCTAGCAATAAAGGGGAACACACAGGTGTCATCCATTCGTTGGTAATTGCTGTCGTGTGAACGTCCGTTGGCATGCAGTGACTATGGACAATGCCTGCGTCAAAGGTTTCCCGATCAAAGTCTACGGCATGCCAGGCGGTGGTCAGGCGGATATTGATATCGGGTTCCTGTGCCTGAAATTGTGATAGCCGTGGGATAAGCCACCTTACTGCAAATGAAGGGAATACTTTTATGGTTAGCTCTTCGGATGTGCCTGTTAGTTCTTCGGATATTGCGTGAACGCGATCAAACACATCACTTAAAACAGGAAGAAGTTTTTTGCCGCCATCGGTTAGGGTCAGCCCTCGATGTTCCCGTTCAAAAAGTTGGATTTGATAGTAATCTTCCAACGTTTTTATTTGGCGGCTTATTGCGCCTTGCGTAACGTTCAACTCATCAGCGGCATCGGTAAAGCTCAGTCGTCGAGCTGCGGCTTCGAAAGCTTTGAGCGCATTAAGAGGGGGAAGTTGTCGTCGCATTAGCATTCCTATGAGAAAATCTCATTCAACTATGACAAATTCCAGTTTGAAAAACAATGCCTGGTAACCTTAACTGTTGAGAGAAATTAGAAAATCAGATTTTTGTCGGT
The DNA here is from genome assembly GCF_937128705.1 of uncultured Kiloniella sp. Classification (GTDB taxonomy): domain Bacteria; phylum Pseudomonadota; class Alphaproteobacteria; order Kiloniellales; family Kiloniellaceae; genus Kiloniella. Next base: position 2,681 of record NZ_CAKZMP010000387.1, read on the forward strand.
CACGGAATTTTGTTGCTATGAGAAAAAATCGACTACTGTCTCCGTTTTTACAATACTTCTCTACGGAAAAGAGTGGCAGTAAACCCTATGATTTGGGCGGGTTTCATTTCGATTTTGAAGCGGGGGGCAGAGATATCCTTGCAAAGCCTGTGCTGCCGAACACTGAAATCGATACCTCTTTCTTAGGAACTCAGTGTCAGAACCTTCTCGGCGATCGCCATAGAGGCGGTCAATCCCGGAGATTCAATTCCAAAAAGGTTTGTTAGGCCGAGAATACCATGCGTTTTTTTATCCTGAATGACAAAGTCAACGGCAGGATCGCCTGGTGCCTGAAGCTTGGGTCGGATGCCAGAATAGTCTGGTGTTAAGGTTCCGTCTTTCAGGCCGGGCCAATACCGCCGGATTGCCTCGTAAAAGGGTTTGGACCTGTCGGGTGATACTTCGTAGTCAAGGGTTTCAACCCATTCTACATCAGGGCCAAATCTGATTTGACCCTCCATGTCCAGGGTGACGTGAACGCCCAAACCGGCAGCTTCGGGAACAGGATATATCAGATTTGAAAAGGGTGCTTTGCCGCTAAGGCTGAAGTAGTTGCCTTTTGCATAAAAAAGAGCGGGAACACAGTCTTTTGGAAAATGGGTAAGGCTTCCAGCCAGTGCCGGGGCATGAAGCCCCGCAGCATTTATAACTGTTTTTGCCTGAAGCGTCATAGGGCTTTCGCCGCCTGTATGGAGGATAATCCCCTGATCATTGACCTCGCCACCAGTTACAGGTGTGTTAAAAGCAATCATGCCCCCGTGATTTTCCAGATCGCCTTGAAAAGCCAGAATAAGGTTATGAACGTCAACAATACCTGTCGAGGGGGAATAGAGAGCTTTGGTCGCATGAAGCTCGGGCTCTCGATCTTTTATTTCTGAAGCTGATAGATAGCATAAATCATCAACCCCGTTTCTGATCGCCCGTTGTTTGATGTCTTCCAGTGTTTTTTCTTCAGCAGCTGTCGTCGCAACAATCAGTTTGCCACAGTTGTTGTACGGTACGGCGTGGCCCTGACAATATTGATAGAGAAGTTCTTTGCCTTTGACACAGAGTTCAGCTTTTAAGCTGTTATGGGGGTAGTAAATACCAGCATGAATGACACCGCTGTTTCGGGCTGAAATCTCGGACCCGGGCATGGACTCTTTTTCGATGACGATAACTTCGCGTCCGGATAGTGCCAACGCACGTGCACAGGCCATGCCGACAACACCAGCGCCAATAACTACACAATCAACCTGTTCCATGACAGCTTCTTTATCCTTGATGATGATCCCCTTATATGGCTGGGGGACCCTAATAATTCTAAAGGTTTCCGGCCTTGAGGTTTTCTTGTTTTTCTTCCAACTCTAACCAGCGTTCTTCAGATGCTTCCAGATCGTTTTGTACTTTTTCTAGAAGCTTACTGGCTTCTTGAAAGCGCTCGGGCTTTTTGCTGTAGAGTTCAGGGTCAGCCATTTCCGCTTGTAGCTTCTCGGATTGTTCCGTTAGCTTTTCGATCAAGCCGGGCAGAGAGTCCAATTCGCGTTGTTCTTTGTATCCGAGCTTTGCTGAAGACTTTGCCCGTGAGGAGGCTTCTTTTTTTGAGGCTTTGGGTTTTGCGGGTGCTTCTGGTGCGCCTGTCCCGCTATTGCTCAGTGCTTTTTGTGCACGATAGTCACTATAGCCCCCGGCATATTCGATAACGGTACCATCGCCTTCAACCGCATAAATGGCGGTGGCCAATCGGTCGAGAAAATCACGATCATGGCTTACGAGTAAAAGCGTGCCATCATATTCATCAAGTACCTCAACCAATAGATCAAGAGTATCCATATCCAGATCGTTGGTCGGTTCATCGAGGATCAGCAAGTTACTTGCCTGGGCAAACATACGGGCAAGTAACAAGCGGTTCTTTTCACCACCCGAAAGTGTGTAAACAGGTTGACGAACCTGGCCGTCATCAAACAGGAAGTCTTTCAGGTAGCTGACAACATGCTTTTGTTGCCCGCGTACCATGATGGAATCACCGCCTCCGGGGGACATAGTTTCCCAAAGGGTGCTATTGGGGTCCAGATCTTCGCGCTTTTGATCAAAATAGAGCATGGTCAGGTTTGTGCCCAGATCGACCTTGCCCGTATCTGGTTCTATCTTTTCAACCAGCATTTTGACGAGAGTGGATTTTCCGGCACCATTCGGGCCAACGATGCCGATCCGATCGCCGCGTTTAACTTTAGTGCTAAAATCTTTGATAATTTCGCGGGTGCCGCCACCCGCTAGCGGATAGGATTTACTGATGTTTTCAGCGGTGATGACTTTGTCGCCGCCAGTATCAAGTGTTTCAACTTGAAGCTTGGCTGTGCCCGGACCTTTCATCCACTCTGCGCGTTTTTGGCGGAGATCCTGTAAATTCCGTAGGCGACCCATGTTGCGTTTGCGTCGTCCGGTCACGCCGCGCTGGAGCCAATGTTCTTCACGAACAATTTTACGTTTAAGGCGGTGGAATTCCTGTTCCTCGTTTTCGCGCATTTCTTCAGCCCAAGCTTCGTAATGTTCGAAGCCTTTGCCAAGACGGTGAATGGTGCCACGGTCCAACCAAAATGTTTGTCGGGTGAGGTGGTTAAGGAAAGCCCTGTCATGGCTGATAACCATCAGGGCGCCGCGGAAGTTTTTAAGCTCTTCTTCCAGCCACTGTATCGTGGGGAGGTCGAGGTGGTTGGTTGGCTCATCCATCAAGAGGACTTCTGGATCGCTTATAAGGGCTCGCGCCAGTGCTGCGCGACGTCCTTCACCACCGGATAACCCTGTTAATTTTCTGTCACCGGGAAGTTTGACGTGATCAAGCATAGCATCGACAAGATAGTCTGCTTCCCCTACATCAGGGCGCAAGCCAGCTTTTACATGTTCAAAGACGGTTTCGTCCTGATTGAAAACCGGGTCTTGTGGAAGATAAGCGACGGTTACGCCCGGCTGAATAAAACGTTGGCCTTCGTCGAGTTCTTGCTGGCCGGACATGATTTTCAGTAGTGTGGATTTACCTGTTCCGTTTCTGCCAACCAAACAGGCTTTTTCACCACGGGCTAGGCCAAAGGTAAGGTCTTGAAAGAGCGTTTTTGTACCAAAACGCAATCCGGCGCTATTGAGAGCGACAAGATGAGAAGGAGGCGCCATTTTGTTTTAATTCTTAGCTTCTGAGTTGTTTGATTTGATCGTAAGCGGCATTGATCGCGGCAAGTTTTTCATTTGCGAGATCAACGAATTCCTGTGGCATACCCTGAGCAACAAGCTTGTCAGGATGGTTTTCGATAACAAGTTTGCGGTGTGCCGATTTTATATCTTGGTCACTGCTTTCGCGGGTAACGCCCAAAATTTTATAGGGATCTGATTTGTCCGCGCCAACGTTTGAGGCGTGCAAGCGATCCCATTGGGCCTCGCTAAAGCCAAAAATCTCCGCGACACGTTGAAGGTAGGTGATTTCTTCGGGGGAAACATTGCCATCAGCTTTTGCAATGTGGAACAGTCCGTTCAAAAGCTCTTCCAAAACCGCCGGATTATCTTTGAAGGTCCGCCCAATCTGATTTGCGTAAGGTTCAAAACCTTCCGAATCTTGTCTGGCACGGTCAAAAAGGCGGCCAACATTTTTCATTTCTTCCGGGGGAATACGAAATACCTGTTTAAAGGCGGCAACCTCGTCTTTGGTGACAACCCCGTCGGCTTTGGCCATTTTGGCGCCAAGTACGATCACACCGATTGTAAAGGTGATTTGTTTTGTGCTGTTTGTGCCGTCTTCGTCAGTTTCCGACCGCATGCGGTCAACCGCGTGCCCGGCCATGGCACCCAGAAATGCACCGATAGGTCCACCAACTAGGAAGCCAGCTGCTCCACCAACAATCTTTCCCCAAATACTCATTGTATGCTTATTTTGCCTTTGTGTTTAGAAACGGCTTATCCTTACGCGAAGGATATCGGAAACTTACTATAATATATCTCTTTTGCACTAGCTTGCCAGTACTTGAGAGTCAATCCCCGACCCTAGGAAAGGAGACTAAAGCAGTGGCAAGCTAGTGCGAAGTGATAGCGTCTATTTCTTGGTCAGGTATTTGTAACAGGACTTTTTGTCATTTTTGCGATGACGCAGCAGAGGAGCTTTCTATAAAGCCGACTTTACCGATCCCGGGCAAGCGCAGGGCGATATTATCAGGGTCTATGCCAAAGTTTAATCCCAAGATATTGATTTCTAGACCTTCCGCTTTGGCGAGTGTGATGCCGGCCATTCCGTAAAGGGAAAGCTGTAGTCCTGTATTGCTTGGTGCTGCAGCGTAGAAGTTATCATCTTCATCAAGATAATCCTTGCCGATTGCGGTTGGTGGCAGATCGACATTCAAGGTTGGAATTTGTCTGATAACATGGGCGGTAAAGGTGTTGGAATTTGGTCCGGGCCAAGCCTCGTACCTATCGGGGAAGCGGTATGTCTTGGCGGCTTTTTTAATTTCGGGGATAATTTCAGCGGCCTGTTTGCCGCGAAGGTCATAATAAATTTCTGGCTTGGACCCGAACCAATTTCTATCTGGCCAACCTGTTGATACAGAAGTAACAGGCATTCCCCTGTAATGACGCCAGCCGATCACTTCCAGGCGGGTGTACTCACGGGCATTTTCCTCTTTAAACGCAAGCCAAGTATGGACGGCAAATGCACCACGCCAGTTATAGGTGCGTGCGCCATAGACCTGCACAATAGCTTCCGAGGTGGAATTGGGATCGGGGGCGATGCCCGCTCTGTCGCGATTTGCTTTGCTCCAGGGTGTGTTAAGGTCCACCTCACCTGTAAGAATAACAAGTCCGGGGCCAATAAGTAACAGCAATACGATGGCTGTAAGACGTCTTAACGATCTAAAAAAATATTTCATACTCCATACCTATAGAGATAATAGGGCATTCGTGTGGCAAGTTATCTTTCTGACACGTTATTCCTTTAACAAGTTATTCTAGAGGCAAGCTCTCCCTGTGGGAAGTTATCAAAGAAAACTATATCACGTATCTGCGAAGCCTTCGTAAATAGGGCTTGGTGATAAGGGGGCATTATTAGGTTAAAATAAGGGCAGAGGCTATGGTAAGAGGCTGTGATTACTTTTTGAGGCTTTTTATAATGTCATCATATTTTTCAATGGCTTCATGGCCTTTGGGGGAAAGCTGATATATCCCTCTTTCAACCCGGATAAACCATCCGTAAACATCGCGCTGGAGTATCGCGGCTGTTTTTTCGACGAGCGTATTTTTTTTGATGTCTGCGACCTTTGCTTTTTGCTGTTGATTCAGATAACTCGCGCAGCGAAGGGCATCTTGACGATAGGCTGTAATGATAGGGCGTTTGTTTGTTCCGCCTTCGTTAGGATCGCCAACTCTGCGTTCGAATTCTTGAAGAAGTAATCCCTGCCTTCGTTTGTTTTTACGTGGTTGATAGGGGCCGGGATCAACGTGAACCTGAATGTCAGTTGGTTGATTTTCGCCCATGCGTACTGTGATAAGTCCCAACCCTAAGCGGCGACATAATTTGATGATATCTTTTTGCTGACGGAACCATGGATTGGTTCTCTTTAGCTTGTGGGGAATGGCAAAGGCCATATAGACGTCTTCACTCAAAGCTTGTCGATCAATGCCCTGGAAGAGAAGTGTTAGGTTAAAGCTTGTTTTTAACTCGACAATTACAGGTGCCTCACTGCCACGAACGGCGATGACATCGCACCCCTTAATCTCAGATTTTACTTCATATCCCTGATTTTCAAGGTATGACTTTATCGGTGGGTAAAGCTCGGTTTCTCGCAAGGGGGCTCTTATCTTTCTGAAATTCACATAAATATTATTGTCGGCTGGTTGGTTATTTTTATCCATGATAGGGTAGCTATCCCATAGTGTTAGTCCAGCGTGTTTATTTTTATGCTGGTTCCCAAAAATTCAATTTTCATGATGTCGCAGGTGTTTGGATGAGGAATACAGTACGTCTTAACGATGGTTTGAAAGCTTCTTTAGTTGAAATATTAGGCGATCGACTAAATCTTTCGACTGCGATTTGTGAAAGGCATGGAAAGGGCGAATCTCATCATCCTGCAATGCCTCCAGAGGCTGTTGCCTTCGTTCGGTCCACAGAAGAAGTCTCAGCCGTTATGAAGCTCTGCTATGAGCACGAATGTCCTGTAGTGCCTTTTGGCGCGGGGACGTCTTTGGAAGGACATGTTGCTGCTGTGGCAGGTGGCGTTTGTATCGATCTTTCCGAAATGGCCAGTATTCTCGATGTCAGTGACGAAGACTTGGATTGCCGTGTTCAAGCTGGCGTAACCCGTAAGCAAATTAATCATCATTTACGGGATATGGGGTTGTTTTTCCCAATTGATCCTGGTGCTGATGCGTCCTTGGGCGGAATGGCTGCAACGCGCGCGTCGGGTACGAATGCTGTGCGGTACGGTACAATGCGAGACAATGTTCTTGGGTTAACGGTTGTTTTGCCGGATGGGGAGATTATGCGCACAGGTGGGCGCGCGCGAAAATCTTCTGCTGGATATGATTTGACGCGGCTTATGGTTGGATCCGAGGGAACATTAGGGATTATCACAGAATTACAATTGAGGTTGTATGGTATACCAGAGGCAATTTCATCGGCTGTTTGCTCTTTCCCAAATCTTGAATCGGCTGTAGACGCGGTTATGCTGATCGTTCAAACAGGAATTCCTGTGGCTCGAATAGAGCTATTAGACGATGTGCAGATGGATGCCGTTAATAAATATTCCAAATTATCCTATCCTGTGGTGCCAACGCTCTTTTTTGAATTTCACGGTACTGAAAACGGCGTTGTTGAACAGGCCGAGCTGGTTGGTGAAATTGTCAAAGAATATGGTGGCGGTGATTTTCAATGGGCATCCAAGCAGGAAGATCGCAACAAGTTATGGCAAGCGCGGCATGATGCTTATTATGCGGGCATTAATCTGCGGTCTGATTGTGAAGGGTGGCCAACAGACGTCTGTGTGCCTGTTTCCAAACTATCTGAATGTATACTAAGAACGCGTAAGCTGATTGATGACGCAGGACTTGTTGCCCCGATTATTGGGCATGTGGGGGATGGTAACTTTCACGTGTTATTTATTGTTGATCCAGCAAGCGCAGAGGAGATGGAAAAAGCTAGTCGCGTTAATCAGGACATGGTCGATATGGCGATTTCCTTTGGCGGAACCTGTACGGGAGAGCATGGTGTTGGTATGGGCAAAAAGAAGTATTTGGTAAAAGAGCATGGTGATAATGCTGTTGCGGTGATGCGTAAAATTAAACAGGCCTTGGATCCCAAAGGGTTGATGAACCCTGGTAAAGTTATCCCCGAAGTATGAGCGGGTATGAAGTAATTACAAAGAAGTATCTACGTTGATTTTTCTAGGTTGTATAGATGAGTATACGATAAATTAAATTTTGAGAATTGGCGATTTTAAAGATGATAATGTCGCATTTAGGTGAAAAATAAGTCATTATGTCTCAATCGTTCATGTTAATGTCACATCTATTCATGACAGTGTTAAGTTCGTGAGTCATCGTAATCGAGGTAAGGGCATAAACTGAATTGTTAATAATCCTCTTCAAGAAGGATGTAGCGCTGAAATACAATTTTTCAGAGCCGTTCAGTATAATAAATAAAGGCATGATATTTATTCGTGCTGAAGATGGGAGGCATGACTTGGTCCGCAAGTCGATAAAGAAATCCAACCATAATAATTAATCAAAGTGATGTTTATTTCTTTGAACAGGCACAACTTTTTTTTGTGAGTGCTTGATTCATCTGAAATTAATGTCTCTAATGTGTGCGTATAAAAAATGCGCATACGGCGTAAAAAAATAAACAGGTAGCGAGGCAATAGGCGCTATGGCGAATCCCGCATCTAGTGAAGCGTATGTACGCTTTGATGGGGTCCAAAAGAGTTATGACGGCGTAAATTTGGTTGTTAAAGACCTTAACGTCGACATACCAAGGGGCGAATTTCTAACAATGTTGGGCCCTTCCGGGTCCGGTAAAACAACTTCTCTAATGATGCTTGCCGGTTTTGAAACAGCAACTCATGGTGATATTTATCTGAACGGGCGTTCTATTAATAATGTTGCGCCGCATAAGCGTGGCATCGGCATGGTTTTTCAGAACTATGCATTGTTCCCGCATATGACAGTTGCTGAAAACTTGGCTTTTCCACTGCAAGTGCGGAAAATGAGTAAGGCCGACGTCGAAGAAAAAGTTCAACGTGCATTGGATATGGTTGAGCTGGGGGAATTCGGTAATCGACGTCCTGCACAACTATCCGGTGGTCAGCAACAGCGTGTTGCTGTGGCCCGTGCATTGGTTTTTGAACCTGATCTTGTCTTGATGGATGAGCCTCTTGGTGCGCTTGATAAAAACCTGCGTGAACAGATGCAGTATGAAATCAAGCACATTCACGAACGCTTAGGTGTTACAGTTGTTTATGTAACGCACGATCAGTCTGAAGCGCTGACAATGTCAAACCGAATTGCTGGGTTCGAAGATGGGCGCATTCAGCAACTGGCGCCGCCGACAGAGCTATACGAAAAGCCTGAAAATGCGTTTGTTGCCCAGTTTATCGGTGAGAATAACAAGCTGACAGGTCGGGTTGATGCTCTTGCTGATGGTATCTGTGAGGTTGTTCTTGATAACGGGGATCGTGTGAAAGCCCTGGATATTAATACCGATGGTGCTGGAAAAGGCACGACATTGTCTCTGCGACCTGAACGGGTTTTCTTAAACCCTGTCGAAGGGCAGTGTCAGAACATGTTCTCGGGCAAAGCCGAAGAAGTTATTTATCTTGGTGACCACATTCGCGTTCGCATGAATGTTTGTGGCCATGATGATTTTATCGTCAAAGTTCCAAATGCATCTGACAAGAAAGGTCTCGTTCAAGGCGATACCATTCCTGTGGGATGGAGCATTGACGACTGTCGGGCGCTGGACGCCTGATCTATTAGACCATTTTCTGTTTGTCCAAACAGAAAATTATGTAGTGTTTTTCTGACACAAGGTCACAAAGCCTTAGGGAGGCATATTAAGAATGAAGAAAACTTTGAAACTCTCCACAGCTCTCGTGCTGGGTTCTCTTGCCGCTGCTACAGCGGCTCAAGCTGCGGATACACTAACTGTTGTATCTTGGGGTGGTGCTTATACTGCTAGCCAACGTGGTGCCTACAGTGATCCTTTCACTGCAAAAACTGGTATTACTATTCTCGACGAAGACAAATCCGGTAACGCTCTTGCCGGTATGCGTGCACAGGCCGAAGCCGGTAATGGCGTTTGGGATGTTGTTGACATTCTCGAAGGTGATGCGCTGACAGCATGTGACGAAGGTCTTGCTCAAGAGATTGATTATAACAAAGACCTCGACAAAGGTGCTGACGGTTCCATGCCGCTAGACGATTTTGTTGAAGGATCTTTGAGCGGTTGCTTCGTACCAACAATTGTTTATGCAACAATGTTTGCATACAACAACGACGCTTTCTCTGGTGATGCGCCAAAAACAATTTCTGATGTTTTTGACCTTGAGAAATTCCCGGGAAAACGTGGCCTTCAAAAAATTCCAGCGGCTAACCTGGAATGGGCTCTTGTAGCTGATGGCGTTCCATACGGCGAAGTTTATGATGTGCTTGACACACCGGAAGGCGTCGATCGTGCGTTTGCCAAACTAGACACAATCAAAGATTCTGTTGTTTGGTGGGATGCTGGTGCGCAACCTCCACAGCTTCTTGCTGATGGTGAAGTAACAATCGCATCTGCTTACAATGGCCGTATTTTCAACGCACAAGTTGTTGAAAATCAGCCTTTTACAATCATCTGGGATGGTCAGATGTTTGAGCTTGATGGTTGGGTGATTCCTGCGAATGCACCGAACAAAAAAGCTGCAATGGACTATCTGCGTTTCTCAACAACGACCCAGGCACTTGCTGATCAGGCCAAATATATCTCTTATGGTCCTGCGCGTAAGTCATCTGCTCCGTTGGTTACAACGCACATCGAAACTGGTGTGGACATGAACCCACACATGCCAACAAACCCTGAAAACTTCAAAACTCCTATCAAAAAGGATGCTGGTTTCTGGGCTGATAATGGCGATGATCTGAAAGAGCGTTTTGACGCTTGGTTGGCTCAATAAGCCGATTTATACGAGAGGGAGCTTCGGCTCCCTCATTCGTACGCACATAATAGAACCTAAAAGCGGTGTCTAAGCCGTAGAAAACAACTTTGTGTAATCGGCTTGTTATTAAGTCGAAATAGACAGGGAACATCAGGGAAAGTTTGATGTCAATATCAGTCGAGGCAACGGGTGATCTCTCCCCCGAAGAACAAAAAAGGCTAAAGGCCGATTTGCACCGTTCACTGCGCCGGAACAAGATGAAGGCCCTGATGCTAGTGGCGCCCCTTATTATCTTTATTCTTATCACGTTTGTCGCGCCGATCGGTGACATGCTTATCCGTAGTGTGGATGACACTGTCGTCAATGAATATATGCCGCGGACAACAGAAGCACTTGATGATTGGGATGGTCAGGCTTTGCCTGATGAGGCTATTTATGCCGCGCTCGCTCAGGATATTATTGAAGGGCGAAAAGAAAAAACAATCGGTAAGGCCGCGAAGCGTCTTAATTATGAAAAAGGCGGCATGCGCAGTCTTTTAATGTCGACGTCTCGTAAGCATAAAAAAATTCAACCGCCATACAAAGATAGCTTAATTGATATTAAAAAGGGTTGGGGTGACATCGATAACTGGAAAGTTATCCAGCGTCTTGGTTCACCCGTAACCGCGTCTTATTATATTAATGCGTTCGATATGGAAACAAACAGTGATGGGGATGTTTCTTTTGTTCCTCCCGATGAACAGATATACCTGAAGCTGTTCTGGCGTACGATTTGGATGTCAGTTCTGATTACAGCAATGACTGTTCTGTTGGGATATCCTGTTTCTTACTTCTTGGCCTCATTACCGCTCAAGCACGCAAATGTTTTAATGATTTTGGTCTTATTACCTTTCTGGACATCTTTGTTGGTGAGAACAACATCCTGGATTGCTATGTTGCAAAGCCAAGGGGTGCTGAACGACCTGATGGTCTGGATAGGGGTTATCGGTGATGAAAACCGGGTGCAGTTGATTTACAATGCAATTGGTACTGTGGTTGCCATGACTCATATCCTGTTACCCTTTATGATTTTGCCGCTTTATTCGGTGATGAAAACAGTGCCGCCAAGTTATCTACGTGCTGCCCGTTCTCTTGGGGCAACACCGTGGACAGCCTTTTGGCAGGTGTATTTACCACAGACGGTTCCGGGAATATCTGCAGGTGCAATCCTCGTCTTTATTCTCTCTATTGGTTACTACATTACGCCAGCGCTTGTTGGCGGTCAGTCCGGTGCGTTTATCGGAAATGCGATTGCAGGCCATATGCAACAATCCTTGAACTGGGGGCTTGCTGCTGCTCTTGGTGTCATGTTGTTGGTCTTGGTTCTGGGGATCTATGGTCTCTATAATCGTGTCGTTGGTACTAACTCGGTTAAGTTGGGATAATTATTATGGCTTTACCTTCATATGCTGGTCCTCTTGAACGTACTTGGTACTATACTTTTCGTATAATTTGTGCCGCCGTTTTCATCTTCCTGATTGCACCGATCCTGATTATTGTTCCGCTCTCATTTAATGCAGAACCATACTTCAGCTTCACGCAGGGAATGCTGACGCTGGATCCAGACGCTTTTTCCCTTCGGTGGTATGAAACGTTTTTGACGAGTGATCGCTGGATTAATTCTATACAGAATTCAGTCATTGTCGCTTTCTTCGCTACATTTTTTTCTGCTGTTTTGGGGACGCTTGCTGCACTGGGGCTCAGTCGTTCTGAGCTTCCTTTCAAAGGTGTGATCATGGGGTTGTTGATTTCCCCAATGATTGTTCCTTTGATTATCGCGGCTGCGGGAATGTTTTTCTTCTATTCCAAGCTTGGTATTTCGCAGACCTATGTGGGCCTTATCATGGCGCATACTGCTCTCGGAACGCCATTCGTTGTGATTACAGTGACGGCGACGCTCAGTAACTTTGATCATACGTTGGTCAAAGCTGGGGCAAGTCTAGGGGCTACGCCGACCTATACCTTCTTTAAGGTCACAATGCCTTTGATCATGACAGGTATTATTTCAGGTGCATTATTTGCAATGATGACGTCTTTTGACGAAGTTATTGTGGCGATCTTTATCGCAGGCGTCGAGCAACGAACAATTCCGCTGCAGATGTGGGCTGGTATCCGTGAACAGATCAGTCCGACCATTCTTGCGGTGGCGACAATATTGATTACCTTCTCAATCATTATGTTGTCGACGGTTGAAATTCTGCGTCGTCGTTCTGATCGGATCCGAGGGATAAGTTAAGTTCCTTTGTATAGAATACAAAAGGCAGATGGTCATAGATCATCTGCCTTTTTTTATGCTTATTGCGAGCTTCTTAACGGAGGTTTTTTTTACTACTGTTCTGGGAGAAGGTTCGCTAAAAGCTGATTGCCTTCTTCACGATGACTTCGAATGCTCGAAGGGGGGCGTTTAAAGGTTTTGCTAAAATGCCGGGAAAAGTGTGAAGCATCAGAGAAGCCACAATCAGCGGCTATGTCACTAATTGCTTTGTCAGTATTGAGCAGTTGCCATAACCCATGGCGCAGCCTGAGATCTCTGTAACAAGCCTGTGGTGAGATGCCGAGCTGTTCACTAAAAGTCCGTTCCAGCTGGCGTTTCGAAATATTAACCCGGTTCGATAACTCTTCTATGGAAAGCGGCACGGACATATTCTGTTCCATGGTTAATATCGCTTTTCTGACACGCCCGTTGTGAGAAAGTTGTATCGTTGGTGGTTGCGGTTGCGGGGCCGATGCTGTGCGAACCTTATCGACTTGAAGAATCCGCAAGCTTTTTTGCGCGACAGCTTTTCCCAGGTGTTTTTCGACAAGCCAAGCTGCAAGGTCTAGTGCCCCTGCGCCACCAGCACAGGTTATCCTTTTTCCATCAATAACATACACCTGATCGGCTACGGGTTTCACGTCGGCGAATTCTTCCAGAAAATCATTATAGTGGTACCAGCTGACGCAACACCGGCGTCCGTGCATTAATCCGGCTCTGATCATGGCAAAGCTGCCGGTGCATAACCCAATGATAGAGACGCCTTGCGCCGCCGCTTTTTGAAGGAGGGCAATGCTTTCATGGTCTGCTTGTGGTCCTTTGTGTAGCAGGCCACCAACTACCACTAGGTAGTCGTATTGTGAGAGGTCATTTATCCCTTGGGGGGGGGTGATTTCAACGCCACAGCTTGATTTGACAGGCTTGCCAGGTTTTGTGCTGATGATAGACCACCTGCATTTAAGGGGGCGGCTATAATCTTCGTCGTCAGCGGCGAGTCTTAAGGTGTCAATTACAGAAGAAAAAGGTGTAAGCGTAAAATTTGGTAGCAGTATAAATGCGACACTTAATGAAGCATTTTCTTTGGGAAGATTAGCCTCTGACTGCGCACTTCTGTAAGTCATGTGTTTCAACGCCTTTGGCAAATTCACCTTTGGAACTTGGATTTTCTTATAATGACTGAAATGTGTCGTTTCTAAACATGAAGATTATCAGAATGTCGCAAGTATACAATGATCTTGTCTTCGCCGTACATGGCAGTGTTTTGAAACTAGGCGTAGGATATGGACAACTAATAGAGGAGTGTGAACGGCTATGTCCCGTTTTTCGATTTTCAGCTTGGCAAGAAATGCCATGAGCTGGCATCAGAACTGGCCCCGCCAATGGCGTAGTCCAGATCCGAAGCCGGAATATGATGTTGTGATTATTGGTGCTGGTGGCCATGGTTTGGCAACGGCCTATTATCTGGCAAAGGAACACGGCATTACTAATGTCGCCGTTATTGAAAAAGGCTGGCTTGGCGGTGGTAACACCGGGCGAAATACAACGATTGTTCGTTCGAACTATCTGTGGGACGAGTCTGGTCTGTTCTATGAAAACGCGATGAAGCTATGGGAAAACCTTTCTCAAGAGCTGAACTACAATGTGATGTTCTCTCAGCGTGGTGTTTTGAATCTGGCTCATAACCTTGGTGATGTACGCGAATCAATTCGTCGTGTGAATGCCAATAACCTGAACGGTATTGATGCTGAATGGCTGAACGCTGAACAGGTCAAAGAATTCTGCCCGATTATCAATATCTCAAAAGATAGCCGTTATCCAGTTATGGGCGCTACGCTACAGCGTCGTGGTGGTACTGCGCGTCATGATGCCGTTGCTTGGGGCTATGCGCGTGGTGCAGACGACATGGGTGTTGATGTTATCCAGAACTGTGAAGTTCAAGGACTGATGATCGACAATGGCACAGTAAAAGGTGTTCGCACGTCGCTTGGTGATATTAAAGCCAAGAAGGTTGCGATGGCCTGCGCCGGGCACACATCTGTTGTTGCTGATATGGCTGGCATTCGGTTGCCGATTGAATCACATCCGTTGCAAGCGCTTGTTTCTGAGCCGATGAAACCTGTGATCGATTGTGTGGTTATGTCCAATGCTGTGCACGTTTATGTGTCTCAATCTGACAAGGGCGAATTGGTTATGGGCGCGGGTATTGATGCCTATGTTGGGTATAGCCAACGTGGCTCGCTACACGTGATCGAAGATCAGTTGGCATCAGCTATGGAGCTTTTCCCGCTATTCTCACGGACACGGATGATGCGTTCCTGGGGTGGTATTGTTGATACCTGTCCTGATGCGTCACCGATTGTTGGTAAAACTCCGGTTAAAAACCTTTACGTTAATGCTGGCTGGGGAACTGGTGGTTTCAAAGCAACGCCAGGTGCTGGTTGGTGCTATGCGCATACAATCGCCAAAGATGAACCGCATGATCTTAATGCCGCGTTCTCTATTGATCGTTTTATTACCGGTGCGCTTGTGGATGAACACGGTGCTGCCGGTGTGGCCCACTAAGGAGTAAATTGGATGCTTTATATCAAATGTCCCTGGTGTGGTGAACGCGACGAAACAGAATATCATTACGGTGGCGAGGCACACATTGTGCGCCCGGAAAATCCGGATGAGCTGACGGATGCGGAATGGGCCGAATACGTTTTTATGCGGACGAATACCAAAGGTGTTCACCGCGAGCGTTGGGTGCATTCTGACGGATGCCGTCGTTGGTTTAATGTTGCCCGTAACACTGTAACCAATGAAATTGTCTCTGTTTATAAAACAGGTGAGAAACCCGATTTGCCTGAGGCAGCGACTACCAAGCCTGCTCCAGTCAAACCTGCTACAGCGAAAAAAGCTCCGGCTAAAAAAGCTGCTGCGACAAAGGCCCCTGCTAAAAAGAAAGAGGGTGCGTGATGACCGAGAAGTTCCGTACGACACAGGGAACACGGGTTGACCGTTCCAATGTCATTAACTTTACCTTCAATGGAAAAAGTTACACAGGCGTCAAAGGAGATACCCTGGCATCTGCATTGGTTGCCAATGGGGTTCATCTGGTGGGCCGTAGTTTTAAAACGCACCGTCCTCGTGGTATTCTGACGGCTGGTTCTGAAGAGCCAAATGCAATTATCCAGTTGGAAACCGGACCGCGTAGTGAGCCAAACGTCCGTGCGACACAGATTGAACTTTACGAAGGTCTTACTGCTAAGTCAGTAAACTGCTGGCCGTCAGTAAATTTTGATCTTGCGGCGGTTAACTCTGTTGCATCTCGTATTTTTGTTGCTGGTTTTTATTACAAAACCTTTATGGACCCCAAGTCCATGTGGATGACCGTGTACGAGCCGATTATCCGTCGCATGGCGGGGCTGGGTGTTCTGCCACGTGAAAAAGATCCCGATACCTATGACCACATGAACGAGTTCTGTGAAGTCATGGTTGTTGGTGCTGGTCCTGCTGGTTTGAGTGCGGCGCTTGAAGCCGGACGTACTGGCGCCCGCGTTGTGCTTTGCGATGAACAGCCTGAGTTTGGTGGTTCCTTGTTGAATACAAAGCAGATCATTGATGGCAAACCAGCTCAGGAATGGGTTGATACGGCTGTTGCTGAACTGGAAGCGATGGAAAATGTCCGTCTGTTAAAGCGTGCAAACGCTTTTGGATATTATGACCATAACTACATCACGGTCCATGAACGCAGAACGGATCATTTCGGTCCGGGTGCCAAGCCGGGCTTGAGCAAACACCGTATCTGGCATTTCCGTGCGAAACAGGTTGTTCTCGCTACGGGCTCGCACGAGCGTCCGTTGGTTTTTGCGGATAATGATCGTCCGGGCATTATGTTGGCCAATGCTGGTCAGACCTATGCTAACCGTTATGGTGCATTGCCGGGTCGTCGTGGCGTGGTTTTCACAAATAACGACAGTGCCTATTCTGTCGCGATTGATTTGGTCGATGCGGGCATGGATATTCCAACCATCATCGACTTGCGTGAAATCGTTGACGGTGATCTGCCAAACGCAGCACGTCAAAAAGGTATCGAAGTTCTAACTGGATCAGGTATTGTTGCCACACTTGGCCGCAAGCGTGTTACCGGGGTTGAAGTTGCGACTGTGTCGTCAGATGGTAGTAAGATCACAGGCAACAAGCGTAAAATTGATTGCGATACGATCCTGACTTCTGGTGGCTGGAACCCGGCAGTACATCTTTTCTCTCAATCAATCGGCAAGCTCCGTTATGACGAAGAGAAAATCTGTTTTGTGCCGAATATTTCTTCACAGAACGAACGTACCGTTGGTGCTTGTAAAGGTGCTTTTGACCTGCAGTCTGCACTTGACGAAGGTGGTACTGCTGGTGCTGCCGCAGCCAAGGATACGGGCTTTGGCAAAGGTAAAGCAAAAGCCTCACCAAAAGCACTTGTTGTTGAAGAAAAAGCCATCAAGGCCTATTGGGTTGTTCCAACGGATCATCCTGTTGGTCAGGGAAGCCGCAAGCACTTTGTGGATTACCAGCACGATGTTACGGCCGCAGATATCATGTTGGCGGCGCGTGAAGGGATGCACTCTGTCGAGCATATGAAGCGTTACACTACGACAGGTATGGCGACTGATCAGGGTAAGCTTTCCAACGTGAACGGTTTGGCAATTCTGTCTTCCCAGTTGGAAAAGGCTATTCCAAAGGTCGGTACAACAACTTTCCGTCCGCCTTACACACCCGTTAATTTTGGTGCACTGGCCGGGCGTGGCATTAATGGTGATCTGGCTGATCCCGTTCGTCGGACGTCTATGTATGGCTGGCATCTGGAAAATGGTGCTACTTTTGAGCCTGTTGGTCAGTGGCAGCGTGCATGGTACTACCCGAAAGCTGGTGAAGACATGGATGCCGCGGTTGCGCGTGAAACCGCAGCTCTTCGTGATGGTGTTGGTATACTTGATGCGTCAACACTGGGTAAAATTGATATTCAGGGTAAAGATGCAGCACAGTTCCTTAACCTCGTTTATACCAATGCTTGGCTAAAGCTTCCTGTAGGATCTTGTCGTTATGGTTTCATGCTTAAAGAAGACGGTATGGTCTTTGATGATGGTGTGACATCACGTCTTGGGGAAAATCACTTCCACATGACGACGACGACAGGTGGTGCAGCTGGTGTTCTTGATTGGTTAGAAGAATACCTGCAGACAGAATGGCCTGATCTGGAAGTTTACTGTACGTCTGTTACAGAAGAATGGTCGACGCTTTCTATTGGTGGTCCTAAAGCCCGTCAACTCTTGGAAGAGCTTGCACCTGAGATGGATTTCTCTAACGAAGCTTTCCCGTTCATGACATGGCGTGAAGGTGAAGTTGCAGGTGTTCCGGCACGTGTCTTCCGGATCTCCTTTACCGGTGATCTTTCCTACGAGATTAACGTCAGGAACTGGCATGGCCTCCATCTGTGGAAGAAATGTATGGAACTTGGTGAAAAGTACGACATTACGCCGTACGGTACCGAAACCATGCACGTTCTTCGTGCGGAAAAAGGCTTTGTGATTATCGGTCAGGAAACTGATGGTACCCAGACGCCGCAGGATCTTGGTATGGATTGGATCGTTGCGAAGAAAAAAGGTGACTTTATTGGTCGTCGTTCCTTCACGCGTGAAGATACTGCCCGCGAAGATCGGAAGCAACTTGTTGGCCTTGTAACAGAAAATCCAAAGGAAGTTCTGGACGAGGGCGCGCAGCTTACATATGAGCGTGTGAACCCAACACCGGCACCTATGGTGGGCCATGTAACATCTTCTTATTGGAGCCCGAACCTAGGGCATTCTATTGCGATGGCTTTGGTGAAGGATGGGCATAACCGTATGGGACAGTGGATTTACGCGCATGATCGCGGCAAGGTGACAAAGGTGAAAATTGTCAGTCCGGTCTTCTATGATCCAAAAGGAGAACGTCGTGATGGTTGATACATTCCGTAACAGTATTATCGCGCACAAAGAACAGGCCATGATCAACGGTTCTGTTAGCGGAGATCAGGGTGTTGTCTTGTCTGAAGTCCCTTTTCTGGCGCAAGTGAATATCCGAGGAAATGCCGAAGATAAAAAGTTTGCTTCTGCGGTAAAAAAGATCGCTGGCGTTGCTGTACCTACAGATCCTAACACCTATGTAGTTAAGGGTGACCTTACGATCTTTTGGTTAGGTCCCGATGAATGGCAGGTTGTTGGTCCAGTTGATGCGCAAGATGACCTTGTGCAAAAATTACGTGATGCGTTGGATGGGCAGCATGTTGCCGTTATTGATGTTTCAGGTAACCGCACAGCACTCGATCTGACAGGTGCTCAAGCACGTAACGTGATGAAGAAAAGCTGTCGCCTGGATATGGATGCGCAATCTTTTGCTCCGGGACAGGCCGTTCAAACTCGTGTCGGGAAAGCACCTGTACTTTTACAAATGTTGGATGATACGCCGACCTATCGCATGTTTGTTCGTCCATCCTTTGCCGAATACTTGGTTGATTGGCTTTTGGATGCAATGGGTGAGTATCACCATCTTTGAGCAAAGACTCCTGATGTGTACCGAATTTGGCGGCTAGTCTAATCTCGGGACAAAAGGATAAACAAAAAGCCCGCAGATTAACTGCGGGCTTTTTGCGTGAGTAAGGAAACATATTGTTCTAAGTGTATTGTACTTGGTCAAGTCACATGTTCAGGTGTCTTTTAGGCACTGTTTACGGTCTGGTTTAAAAGGGTATCGCCTTCACGACGAGGAATTACCCTAGAGGCAGGGAAAGTAATGGTCGCGATCGTGCCTTTGTTTATTTCGCTTTCCAAACCAAGCTGACCGTCGTGCTGTTCCATCAGGGATTTTACAAGTGGTAAGCCAAGGCCAGTGCCTTCAAAAGCGCGGGTCATAGGGGTATCTGCGCGAATGAAAGGTTCCAGAATGCGTTGAAGTTCGTGTTTGGGAATACCAATTCCGGTGTCCCTAATCTTTATACTAAGGCTGTTATCTTCGTTTTCGTTGGCGATGAGAATAACTTCTCCACCTTGCGGAGTGAACTTAACTGCATTTGACAGGAGGTTGAGAAGAATTTGTTTGATAGCTCTCAGGTCCGCGCGGACAAAGGGTAAGTTATCTGGAATATCCAGTGTGACCGGTACGAATTCAGACGAGCTTTGTCCAACAACCAGTTTATGAGCTGCACGGGCTGTCTGTGTAATATCAACAGTTTCGTCCTGAAGTTCAAAAGCGCCTGCTTCGATTTTGGACAGATCCAGAATGTCGTTGATTAAATCAAGAAGGTGGGTGCCTGATGAGTGGATATCCTGACAATAGGATTTATAGTGAGTTGATCCAAGAGGCCCCATCAATTCGCCCTTCATGATTTCAGAGAAACCAAGAATAGCATTGAGTGGTGTTCTAAGCTCATGGCTCATATTCGCAAGGAACTGGGACTTCGCTGTATTTGCCTGATCAGCAATTTCTTTGGCGCGTCTGATTTCCCGCTCTTGATTCTTTAACGGCGTGATATCGGTTGCCAAAACAACGATTTCTTTTGCAGGAGTACGGCGGTGGTTGAATTGCAGCCAAGTACCGTTGCTCAGATGTAAAATCATTCGTTCTTGTAATGATTTGTGGCTGGCACAGGTATCTTTGATAAACTCTTCTTCTTGTCCTTCGGTGCCAACAAAGTCGCCTGCATAAACGAGCTCACGAACCTGATCTTCAAAGCGGGAACCTAGCGTGATAATTCGTGCACGTTTTGCCGAAATGTTGCGATAGTTGCTGTTACAAAGAACCAACTTATCTTCTTGGTCGTAGAGGGCAAAGCCCTCTGACATTGTTTCAATCGCTTGCGTCAGCTGTGCTTCGGAGCGCTTGGCCCGAAGTTCTGATGCCTTTACCGCAGCCTCATAGGCTGATTGCTTTTGAAGCAGGTCGTTATAAGCGGTTACAACAGCGCCCAATTCATCATTGGATGTCCAGTTAACAGCTACTCTTGTTTTGTGCTGCTTCTCAGATTGAATTGATTCTAATAAAAGCTTGAGGGGAACACCAATGTAGGAATTTGCCCCCAAAAATGTGAGAGCCGACAGAACCAGAATGGTAACGACCATGACCAAACCGTCAAAGATCAAACGTTCTCTTATTTCCGCTGAAATCAATGCGTCATGGAATAAAACCCTGACAGTCCCGATAGTCTCCAGACGATCAAAGGAATTGTGTTTGATTTCTGTTTCTCTGGAAAGTGCGGCATCTACAGACTTGGCATCTTCACTGGTTAATTCTGCGAGAATAAGTCCATCTGTGTCGTATACTTGGGCTGAATGAAACTCAGGGTTCCTCGACAGGGCTAATAATATGGCCTGAATTGAGTCTAAATCATAATTCCAGACTGGGGTTGATAAAGCGGTTCCTTGAATGTCGACCATCTTGTCTAAACGCGTTCCCAGCTCGGAATTCAGCTTGTGAATATTCCGGCTTTCAAGAACGGTAAAGAGAAGTAGCAAGCTGATGCTGATCAGTGGAATATAGATCGATAGCAGCTTCCCACAAATGGAGTTGCGTATATTTAAATTCAAACGGCGCTCCACACCCATACATATCAATGCTTAATAATAGTTTTTGCCAACCAGCTTTATATAGCAAAGACCTATCGTAAAATAACACTATCCTCTTAAGCAAAAATGAATGGCTTCTTAAGAAAAAACGAATGGATAGTGTTTCGTTGTTATTACTTATACCGAACAAAAGTTTGTTGTGGGAGTTTTTTCAACCAATAGATAAAGAATGTTGTAATTTATCCCGTATTCCACGTTGCACTCTGTCTATCTTAATGACCCCTTGCTTATTGTTATCAATGATTAAGGGGTACTTATAACATAGCCTCTGATGATGTTATCGTGAAAATTTCGTGCAAAAATACATGTTTTTGCTTTTTGGTTAATCTCACGTTAATGGCAAGTTGTTATCAGTGTTACCTAGGTCTAACGGGAGCATGAAGTAAATGAATCCAAATCCGGGTGTTATTGAGCAAAGCATAGATAAAATTTTTGACGAGATTGCTCAATTAAGTATTGAAATTGAAAACGTAGGACAGGTTGCACAGCAAATTGATGCAATCGCCCGTCAGACGAATCTTTTGGCTTTGAATGCAACAATTGAAGCGGCACGTGCAGGTGATGCAGGCAAAGGTTTTGCCGTTGTCGCCGGTGAAGTGAAGCAACTTGCTGGTCAGACGAGTCAGGCCACAACCGAAATTGGCGGAATTGTTCAGTCATTGTCGTCTCATGTCGAGCAGCTAAAGAATATTAGCGCTAAAGCCAAGGATGGTTTACCGACGAGTGAAGCGCCTTCTGATATGGCGGTTGAGGCCTAGAAGCCGTATTCGATTTTTGGGTATTGTGGGACAGAGTGATCATCTCGCAGAATGAGATTGCCTTTGCTCTGGTTTCTTGAAACATTGGGGGTGAATTTAAAACTCCCAATGGAATCCTTTGTATGCTGTCAGACAAGCCACAGGCCCATCAATACATACTGCTTGTATTGTTAGGGGCAATATGGGGAAGCTCTTTTTTCCTGATTAAAATTACTTTGGAAAGTGTTACCCCTGTAACGCTTACTGCTTTTCGTCTGTTTTTTGCTTCAATAGTGCTTAGTGGTTTGGTGTTGGTTTTGGGCAAACGGTTCCCCCGTGACCTTCGGACATGGCGTTATTATGCCTTGATTGGTGTAACGGGAAATATTTTGCCGTTTGTACTGATTTCTTGGGGCGAGTTACATATAGATGCCGGTCTTGCGGCTATTTTGATGGCTGTTGTTCCTCTCTCGGCTTTATTAATTTCTCATCTTTGGACCGAAGATGAAAAGATGTCATTGCCAAAATTTATTGGCACTATTGTCGGATTTGGCGGTGTTGTTCTTCTTGTTGGGCCAGAAGCCTTGAATGGGTTGGGGGATTCCGTTTTTGGTCAACTTGCTGTTGCTTTTGCCAGCTTCTGTTATGGCGCCAGTTCTGTCTACGCCCGTAAAGTTGGATTGGTTAAGCTAGATCCTATTGTGAATGGATCTGGGATATTGCTTTGCGCATCTTTGATGGCATTGCCGATGGCATTTATCGTTGAAGACCCAATGTCATTAGAGCCAAGTCTTTTGAGTATAGGATCTCTTTTGATGCTTTCAATTGTATCAACTGCGATTGCCTATATTATTCTCTATTATCTTTTGGGAGCAGTCGGGGCGACGTTTACAGCTTTGAATAATTATCTGGTACCCGTTTTTGGGATGATTTGGGGGTTCTTGTTTCTATCCGAGAGCTATGAACTAGAGGCCTTTATTGCTTTGTCTGTGATACTACTGGGAATTATTATTACGCAGATAAAGGGCAAAGTATTTCGACGATTGGGGAGCAGGCTTGCAATGAATGCGAAGAGGGGAGACGAAGCTTGAGAGATATATGTCAAAAATGGCGTTGGTTATCGGTAATACTTGCTTATACCGTACTTTCCGGATGTGCGAACGAACCTATCAAAGTGGAGGCTTCAAGACCTGTGACTATCGCGGTGGCGAAGGGTGCGCAAATATACGGGAATAACAAGTACACACCTTGGGGATTTGGTCTCTGTTACGGCAAAAGCCTTAACGATCCGGCACAAGTTCTTGCTTTTGCTCAAGAGACCTGCGGCGATGGTCGCATAGAGCTTAGAGGTGAAGATCTTCTTTGGAATGGGTGTCCGATGTTTCAAGGGGCACGGGCTTCGTTTGTCTGTTATCCTCGTGGTCCAAAGCCCAGCCCTGTTGGAGGATAGTCTTTCATAAAGGGTGAGGCTGCAGTCTTATTGCCATTCGGCTAAAACATTGGTGTCAGGTTCGTCGCCTTTACATTCAAGCCGTAAAGCTTCGAATTCTTGCCTGTCTAGTAATCGTTTCATTGCCCAAACGGCCATTGCCCTTACATAGGGCGAAGGGTCTTTCAAAAGGGGCTGGATGCGCTTTGCGATAGATTTGTCACCACAGTTTCCTATGCCGATGAGAACATTTCTTATAAAACGGTCTCGCCCGATACGTTTTACCGGAGAGCCAGAAAAAACCTGTCGGAATGTTGCATCATCAAGTTCAGCAAGATCGGCAAGTCTTGGTGCAGTTAGCTCGATCCTTGGAAATACGTTTTCTTCACTGGTCGCCTCTGCAAACTTGTTCCAGGGGCAAATAGCGATACAGTCATCACAGCCATAAATCCGGTTGCCCATGGGGGCGCGAAATTCTTCCGCGATATGGCCGTGGTATTCAATTGTTAAGTACGAGATACAGCGTTTTGCATCCAGAACATA
>NZ_CAKZMP010000388.1 GCF_937128705.1 uncultured Kiloniella sp.
AAATCTATAACCAGTTTATCACACGCTTTAACTGGGAATCTGGCTCTGCCTTTGGCTTCCTTCTTTTGTTCCTTTCATCTGCGATTGTTTTTGTCGGCTTAAAGTTAAGTCGCCAAACACTTGCTGATACTGTGAAATAAGGAGCTTTGATATGATACCGTCTCTTCCTCAGTCAAAGTTCAGCACACGTCTTTATGCGGCTTATATAACACTGTTTTTTATATATCTGGCGGCACCGCTTGTGGTTGTTGGCGTCTTTGCATTTAACGACAGTCTGTTCCCGTCCATGCCATGGAATGGTTTCACCTTCGACTGGTTTATTGGCACAGAAGATACCCGTATTGGGGTCTTTAATGATGGACAACTTTTGGAATCAATTGGCTATTCCGGGTTTATTGCTATTTGCGTAACATTACTGTCCGTTTTTGTGGGAACCTGTAATGCATTTTTGTTTGAACGCCATACTTTCCCGGGGAAAAATGTTCTCTACATCTTCGCACTGATGCCGTTGGTTATTCCCGGTGTGATATTGGGGATCTCTATCCTGATTTTCACTAACTCGATTGCCAATGGTGTTGAAGACAGCTTCGGACTGGATTTAGATTTTCTGCGCCCAGGTTTGTTTATCGTTATTATGGGGCAGTTTGCTTTTGTAACGACGATCACAACGTTGGTGATTTCTGCTCGCCTTCGAAAATTTGATACCAGCTTGGAAGAAGCTGCGTTGAATTTGGGCGCAACAAAGTGGGAAGCGGTAAAAACGATTACGCTTCCTTTCTTGAAACCTGCAATGGTTGGTGCGGGGATTGTTTGTTTCCTGATGTCTTTTGAGAATTTCAACACAACCCTGATGTTGGTGGGATCGGACTCTCCCCTAACAATCACCATGTTTGACCGCCTGAAACAAGGATCAACCCCTGCATTGAATGCTGTGTCACTGATGTTGATGGTTGTATCCGGTGTTTTGGCTTTGATATCTGTTTTTGTTCAGCGGGATAAAAAGACGGCTGATGACGCGTAAGAATATGGTGCTGAACAGGCATTAAAATATGTCTGTTCACGTGACCTCAAGAGTTATGTGTCGTCCGATCCGAAAGGTCGGCACATAAAAAGGAAGTTGCTCCTCGAGTAACTTACCCCACATGACTTGACCGGGCTTTAATGCCCGGTCTTTTTTTGTATGAAGGTTTTCGGTTAAAGGGTGATATTTCTATATCATTTCTATGTGGCTTTTTTGCTAGGGGGCCATTATGCTGCCTTGGTATAGCCCGTCGAAGGATTGGGGACTGATCTTTGGCGGGGCAATGTTTATATCGTAATAGAGCGTTTTTTATCTGATCAGATAGGTGTGCTGAGTGGGGGCTTGATACCATTGTCTGAAGAGAAAAATTAATTGGGAAGTTTCAGTCCATGGTCGTGCCGTATCGTCCTGTCGTTTCTGACAAAAGAACAGCTTCATTAAAACAGCGTGAACCCGTTATGGGGCGCCGTAGCCTTCTCAAAGGGCTTGCGGGTCTTACGGGTGTCGGTTGCGCATCTTCTCTTTTTCCTTCCCCGGCGATTAGCGCAGAGAAAGAGTTAGAAGTCTTTTCTTGGAAAGGTTATTTCAACCAAGAAATCATAGATGAGTTTAAAAAAGATACAGGTATTCAAATTTACCTGACAGAATATGACAGCAATGATGAAGCGCTCTTGATGCTTAACGCGACCAAGGGGCTGGGTTTTGATCTTGTCTTCCCGTCGTCCTCTTTTTTAACAAACTGGCATCTGGCGAGGGATCTGTTACAGCCAATTGATGAAGGTAAGTTAGACCTTGGCTTTATACATGGCAGTATTCTGTCAAATGCTGAAAATATGGGGACAATTTATAGGGGACGTCGTTATGCACTGCCTTTTGCTTGGGGCTGTGAAGGCATTGTCTTTGATAGCCTGTTAAGAGACTATCAGCCCGGAGAGATCTCTTGGAATGACCAATGGTCCTTTATTAATAAGGGATTTGTCGCGACCCGCCCTGAATCTGCCCTGACGTCGATGGCATTGATGCTTGATGGAACGGGAGAACGATTGGACTCTGCTTATTTAAATGAAGACCTTTCCCGGGAAGTTTTCGGCGAAGCACTTCTTTTTGCCAAAGAACATAAATCGCATGTTCGCCAGTTTTGGCGCGATACCGAAGGTTTGGCATCTGCCTTTACGCTCAACAATTGTGTTGTTGGGCAAGGATGGGGTGGTGCTGCGCACACATTGTGGAAGCAGACAAAGAGCAGGTTTAAATTTTTGGCCCCGAAAGAGGGGGCCCTTGCTTGGCTGGATACTTTGGCAATTCCCGCCGGAAGCACGAATGTTGATCAAGGGTATGAGTTGATCAATTGGCTTTTATCTCCAAAAGGTGCGGGGATGTTTATGGCATCTTCTGGGTATAATTCGGTTGTTAAAGATGCACATAATGAATTGGATTTAGCTGCTCAAGAACGATTTAACTTTTCCTATAATGACGCTAAAGCCATTGATGACCTTTATTGGCTCAAACCTGAACCGGCTTGGTTTCGGGATTTGCGTGATATTTATGTTCGAAAATACGTAGAAGCAGCCTGATTACAAAGGGCTATTATATATTTTTGTTTCAAGACATTGCAGGTAATCCGGGAGATCGCCTCCGGATACTCTTGTGCCCTCCGGGGCAGATGGTGATATATTTTAAATAATTTTTGAAATATTATGTCATTAAATAGGTAAATAAAGTCGTTTTTGTATAAATGGAGAGCAGTCAACAATTTATACTAATTGTATAATGCACAGGGAAAAGGAATTGTGTCATGGCGAATACCATTATCCTTACAGTTATTGGTTCTGATCGGCCGGGGTTGGTTGATGACCTGGCCACGATGGTGAATAAGCATGGCGGTAATTGGCTGGAAAGTAGGATGACTAGGCTATCCAGTAACTTCGCAGGTATCGTTCGCGTTTCTGTCCCCGAAGCGAACCACAAAGCTTTAGAGAGCGATATACAGTCTCTTGGTTGTGCAAACTGTCAGCTCATCATCGAACAAGAAACCAAAGTTGGCTCTGATGAGACCTTGCGTGAACTTAGTCTCGAGATAATTGGTCCAGATCATCCCGGTATTGTTCAAGACATTTCACATGCCTTGGCTGAGAAGAAAATAGGGATCAATGAGATCTCTACAGACTGTCAGGATGGTGCAATGTCTTCTGAGCGCATCTTCAGCGCAGAGATTAATATTGCTATTCCCACATCTATGCCTGTTGACAGTATTCGGGAACAGTTGGAAGAGCTGGCAAACCAGTTGTTTGTTGATATCACCATGGATGATTTACAGGGAACTGTAACACGGATTTAACTGCGTTAGCTATCAAAAGACAGCCCGAGAATTTGGTCCTGAATGCTTAAGGGTTTTCAGGGAGTAACCAGTTGATGGCTGTCTTTTTTTGCTGTTCCAGATATGCATTTGCTTTTGAAAAGTGCTGGTTGCCAAAAAATCCGCGGTGGGCACTTAAGGGCGATGGATGGGGCGATTGTAAAACGAGATGCCGGTCTCGGTCTATGACAGCGCCTTTCTTTTGCGCATAGCTTCCCCAAAGCATGAACACTAACCCGCTATGTTTTTGGTTTAGCGTTTCTATTATTTTATCAGTAAAGATTTCCCAGCCACGGCCTTGATGCGATCCGGCTTTATGCTGTTCAACGGTTAAAACCGAGTTTAACAGTAAGACACCTTGTTCCGCCCAAGAATTGAGATAGCCGTGAGGTGGCTGGCGGATACCAAGATCCTGCTCCATTTCTTTATAGATATTTTTAAGAGAGGGAGGGATCGGAACGTCCGGTTTGACAGAAAAGCACAGCCCGTGTGCTTGACCGGGGCCATGATATGGATCTTGCCCCAGAATAACGATTTTCACGTTATCAACTGGAGTAAGATCAAGGGCTTGGAAAAGCTCGTTACCTTTGGGGAATATAACTTTCTTACTGTCTTTTTGTTGCTTCAAAAAGGCTTTAAGATTCCGCATATAATCTTTGTTGAACTCGGAAAAAAGCGCTTCTTTCCAGCTAGGATCAAGCTTTACTGTGTCTGCTGTTGTATTCATGTCAGGTTTCAGAGTTAATCGATAATTATTTTAGCTTTCCTGCCCTGCTTCAAGCAGCAGTTTTTCCACATCCAAACGTTTGGTGTGTTTGAAAAACTCTTTTGCGATGGGGGAGCTTGGTTCTCTTTTGGCGATAATCATACCGATTTTATTGACAAGCCTTGGTTCTGACAGGGGAATTGCAACGACGCCTTCTAGGTTGCGCAGGACATGGATCAGGCTAATCGGAACAATGCTGGATGTGTTGCCAAATCGCGTTTCATGAAGAAGCTGTGTGATAGAGTTGGTTTGCGTATGTGGCGTGACAAAACAATCGAGTTCCTCAAAGGTTTTATCGATAATACGGCGATATTGCATATCCCTTGTTAAGAGGCTAAGCGGCAACTCGGCAGCTTCTTGCCAGGTTATTGTCTTTGTGCCTTTTAATGGGCCGTCTGCTTTGTGGATAAGGGAGTATTCTTCGTGATAAAGTTCGTGACTTTCGACGTTGGTGCTGAGCTCATCACTCAGATAAGTGACACCGACTTCAAGATCGAATTTTTCCAAGCCTAACTGTATTTCTGCTGAAGAGAGTGACAGAATTGAAACAGTTATATTGGGGTGAGCTTCGCAAAAAGGATTCTTGATCAGCGACATCATTGGCATTGCCGAGGGAATGGCCCCAATTCGTAAATGCCCCGCCAAGCCTTTACTCATTTGACTGAGGGATTGCTTGAGAGTCCGCGCTTCGGCCAGAATACGCTGGGCGATAGTAACAACCAATTCACCTTCGGTGGTCAGTCCCTGGAAGCTGCGCTCACGTTTGACGATTGGAACGCCGAGCTCGTTCTCTAGCTGTCGAATTCGGGCAGAAAAGGCCGGCTGTGAGATGTTGCAATTTTTCGCGGCTCGTCCGAAATGTTTTTCGCGCGCCAGCGCACAGAGTAGTTCCAATTGGCGCAAATCCAAGGTCGTTATCTCCTGTAGTGCAATAGAGTTATATTTTTATTCGTTTTGAGAACTACGGCGTGCCGAATTCCTGACAGAGGGTGTATACAACATATCCCTAAAAGATATAAGGGGATATGTCTTGAAAGCCATTACTCAAAACGGCACAGTCATATAACCTTGGCGACATTAGCTTTATTTTTTTATTTCTTTACCCGTCATCAGGCTCGGTGTTCCAAGTGGGGATGTCATTCCCGATTTCATCATGAAGTGGCGTAGCGGGGCAAAATTTCGCACAGCGGATAGTCCAAGGTCCCTGACCTTGTGAAGAATAGCGCTGTCATTTGAGGCAAACCTGTTAAGGCCATCGGCAGCAGCTAAGCGTGTTACAACATCGAAGCGTCTGGCCCTGTCGTATTCAGCAAGTAACTGACTGTCGCCCAGATCGTTTCCTTTATTATTTTGGTCGATAAGTAGCTCTGCCAAGACGGCAACATCACGTAAGCTCAGATTAAGTCCCTGAGCCGCAATAGGTGGCAGTGCATGTGCTGCTTCAGCAATAAGGGCAAAGCGGTTGGCATGGAAAGAATTACTGAGCATAGCAGATATAGGGAACCCGCCACGTTTTCCAAAAAGCTTTACATTGCCAAGGCGCCCTTTGATCTTCTCTTTCAGTTTTTTTGTGAAGTCCTCTTCGTCCAAAGCGAGCATTTTTTTCGCCAAGGAAGTTTCTTCTACCCAGACGATAGATGATCGTTTACCTGTCATTGGTACGAGAGTGAAAGGGCCAGCTGGAAAATGGGTTTCTGTTGAAACATTTTGGTGCGATTTACTGTGCTCGATGTAACAGGTTATGGCCGTTTGTGGATAGGGCCAAGACATGGATTTGATGCCAACCGCTTTGCGGCTGGGGGAGTTTTTTCCATCAGCACCAATTGTCAATTCTGCTATAGAACGTTGCCCGTTTGACAGGGTGAGGGTATAGCCATTGTCACCTTCTTCCAGTCGTTCCATCTTGGTTGATGTTAGGTGGGTGACGGCGGGCAGTTCCCTTAATCTGTCACATAATGTTCTTCGTAAAACGGCGTTGGGCACATTAAAGCCAAAGGGGCTGTCGTTTATCTCTCTGGAATCAAAATCAGTTGAACTGGGGTATTTCTGTTTCCCCCGCGGCAGATTAACAATGCGCATGACGGTCAGCGCCGTTGCGTGTTCTTCGCATCCGGCCCACGCGCCACAGGCGTTGAGCAGATTTATCGAATTTTGTATGAGCGCAGTGGTACGATTATCTTTTGCATCTTGATAGGCATCTTCGGGCAAAGGCGGTTCTAGGTCGACCAAAAGTGTCTTTATGCCTGCGGTGCCAAGTGCTGCGGCTAAACTTAATCCGGCCAATCCGCCACCAATAATCTGAACCTGATTTGCAAGCGCTGCGGAAGAATTCTGGTCGGTCATGGTCTCTGGCTACACCTGTGCTGAATGCGGAAGGTATTATTTTGTATTCTGAGGTACCCTCAAAGTACCAGTGGTGCAAGGTGTTGTCTTGTCACAGTTTAGAGAATTTTGCGAATTGATAAAAAAATGGGGCCGCTTGTCGTCAAGGGCCCCATTCCTCATTACTTTTATCTTGGTCTTTGTTTAGTCACCAAGCAGACCTTTGATGGCATTTCCAGCACCATCGGCGGCGTCTTTTAGGCCGTCGGAAGCACCAGATGCAGCGTCGCCAACCGTATCGGTTACTGCTGAAGCGCCGCTGGCGGCCCCTTCGGATAGGTCCTGAACGCGACCTTTCACATCTTTTGCAATGCCTTCTAGATCAACAGAGTTAAGCGCGCTGGTGATATTTTTCGTCACTGCGCCAAGGGCTGCTTGTAAAATAACATCCGGGCTTGCACCGTTCCCCCCTTTGCCGATGTCTTTAAGGTGTATGTTGGGCAAATCAACATCAATTGTTTTATCCCCAAGTGGTGCAGCAGCGACAGAAACTTCGCCATCATTCAGGTATAGGTGCTCAACGATGAATTTAGGGCCTGAACCCGCACTGTTGTCGCTGTTATCAGCGCTACTGGTCGTCTGTGCGTTTTCGTTGATTGTGTCGATATTACTTTTTTGCGGGCCGACTTCATAGGTGATGTGTGGGGCCTTGATGCGGATCTCGTTGATAATCACCACATCGCTGGCGATAGACGTTGGATCAACCTTAATTGTGATCTCTTCAAATTTGAAAGCATCGCTTGATTTGAAGCCTTTCGGGTTGCTCATAAGGAAACCGGATAAGCTACCTTCGCCTGTCGTCGGCGAAATAGAGACGTTATCAAGTGTGACTTCTGTCTGGGTCATGTCCGAAGCAACGCTTTCGACAGCGGCTTTAACGATTGAATCCAGTGATGAGTATATGAAAATAACGCCGGCGACGATTAGCACGGCAATTGAAATAAGTGTAATACCGGCAATTTTAATGGTCTTGTTCATAGTTTCAGGCTTCCCCGAGGTTTATCTGATAGGGCACTAAAACATTTGTGACAGCCAAAATCTATAGGTATATGCCGCAAAACTGGTGTCAAATTTGGGGAGGATTTTTGTGAATCCGCGAAAACCAACAAGTTTGCATACAGTAAATATGGTTAACACTTGAAGTAAAAAGGTTAATGAAAGTCGGGGCGTTATCTGAGGCTTTCGAATACCTTTCGGCTGTTGTAATTTTGCCACGATGATTGTTTTAAATAAAAATTGTTAACGAAAAGAATTCATCAAAAATGGCTATATTATGAAAAATAATTATAAATCAATATCTTGTAGTGTTGCTAAGTTTGTTTTTTTTAGGTCTCATTTTTATCACAATAAATATCAGCATTTTTGATTAGTGGGCATAGGGTGCATGCGAAAGTTGCATGGCTTATTATTCTTTATTGTAAGTAAATATGGATAAGTTAAAGTAAAAGTATTTTATAGTTGATGTATTCATGGTGAGTGTAAGTAGTTTGATGTGTTTTTGTCTCTAATTCATGATAAATATTTCTTTGACTCTTTATGTTAATCTCTTGTAAAGATTTGGTCGTAACAAGCGACATAGGGTTGTTTGTTTTTAATTCATCCCCACATCGGGGTACGCTCACAATGATACAGGCTGTGTGGGCACGGGCTTGAAGAAGCTGCTGAAGTGATAAGCTGAGGTACTTAAATGAGACGTGGTTTACGACAGATTAGACGTGTAGGGTATGGGCTACGTGGCCAATTCCGTAACCATTGGTATGGTTTTTCGTCATTTTTGTTTGCACTTGTTATCAGTGCTGGGTTAATTGCACCTGAAGCGCAGCAAAATGCTCTAGCCGTTCAGGTGGCAGAAGATGACTTTATTTCTCCTGTTGATGTGAGGCCTTTGGCGCGTGATTACGCTGTCCTACCCGAATTAGAGCGCCGCCGTCCGACGCCGGCAAGCTATGATACTGAACTAGAGTGTCTGGCACAGAATATTTACTTTGAATCCCGCAGTGAAAATACAAGTGGTAAACGTGCTGTTGCCCATGTTGTTCTTAATCGTGTTGCAAGCAAGCGCTTCCCGTCTACGATATGTGGTGTGGTTCAACAGGGTGGTTCTTCTCGCTTAAACAAGTGCCAATTTTCTTGGTGGTGTGACGGTAAGAAAGACGAAATTAAAGATCAGGCGTCTTGGGAAGAGGCGCAAAAGCTAGCTCGGTATGTGTACTGGGGTGTTTCCAATGATGTTAGTGAAGGTGCCCTTTGGTATCACGCTGATTACGTAAACCCTAAATGGCGTACAGCTTTTGACGAAGGGCCAACTATTGGCCGCCATATTTTCTATCGTGAGAAAACGGATGATTTGGAAGTTGCTTCATTAGACGTAAAGTAGCTTCACGCTGATCCTGAAATAGTAAAAAGCGCCGTTTACGGCGCTTTTTTTGTGAGCGGTTTTCTAGAACACGCTAGATATTTAATTTTTAGACGTGGGTTAAGTTCGTGGGTTAAGTCTTCTGGGTTAAATTTTCTGGGCGTCAAAGATTTCTTTGGCCGAATTTAATCCATTAATGGCCGCAGGTAGTCCGGCGTATACTGCCATTTGCCAGATTGCTTCTGCGATTTCTTTTTTACTCGCGCCGCTTTTAAGCGCGTGCTCGATATTGATTTTTAGCTGGGGCGCTGTATGTCCGCCGAGTACGGTCAATGCAGCTACGGTGCAAATTTGTCGAGTTTTTGCGTCAAGGCCTTCACGACAATAGTGGCGTCCATACCCCCATTCAATCAGGCTTTCTGACATTCCTGGTACTAAATCATCGTAGCGCTCGCTTAATATTTCTTCCAGATTTGGCGTTAGGTTTTGCGCTGCATAATCACGCCCTTTTTGTAATGCGGATTTATCCATTGTTTAATCTTCCTTTTTCAATAAGCCTTTGGTTTGAACTTTAGCTTCCAGCGGAGAGCTTGTTTCCAGACCGTCGCGTTCCATTTTTTCATACAGATCAACTTTGTAATTTAATAAATTAAGACAATCTGAGAGTTCTTCGATCTTTGCCGTGACAATATCCCGTCTGTCTTCGAGCATCTGGCGTCGTTGGTTTGCTGTCTCTGGCCCAACCTCTCGCAAAGCTGCGTATCGGGCCATGTCTTTAACCCCCATACCGGTGGCGCGAAGTTTCTTTAGGAAGGCAATCCAATCTTTAATTGATTCCTGATAAACACGGCGCCCTCCTTGATCTCTTGTTGGATCCGGGATCAGGCCGATTTTCTCATAGTAACGAAGTGTATCTATGGAGAGACCACTCTGGGCTGAAAGCTCACCGATATACATAATTTTTCCTAAGTTGTTTTGCCGTGTGCAGCGGTGTTCTGTGACCACAGCTCTTTTAGAGCATCCCGAGTGCTCCTTTGCTTTGGGGAGAACAAATCAGATGGTAAATTCTGGGGTGCACTCTAGGTCAACAGTGTTTTTATGAAATATATTTAAAAGTGTCAGAAGCTGACGCTGATTCCATTAACAGGGGGAGGGAATGACTTATGAATCTAGCTTATGGTCGTCGATAATTTTTGTCTGACGTTTCTTTTCGACTTTGGAAATTTCTTTTTCTGTCTTTGTCCGGCCGAACTCAACACGGTTATCAGCAGCCTTGGTGGCCTTTTCTTTACGCGCTTTGTTCTTACGCGCTTGCCTTAGATTGATAACATTACTCATGAAATTTTACTGCCTTCTGCATGATGTGTTGCCAGATGCAATTTCCTGTCATTTCTTGTTTCCTAATATGATGTAACCATTTAATGCTTCTGTACCAGAACTTTTTTAAGACCAGATGGAGCCACGATGACCCGCAGTCCAGTATCTGAAAATGATTTTGCCCCAAAAGCGCAGCAAAAACCGTACGTGCATGAACTACATGGTGATCGACGTGAAGATCCCTATGCATGGTTACGGGCAGATAACTGGCAGGAAGTTATGCGACAACCGGATAAACTGGCGCCGGATATTCGCGATTACCTCGAACAGGAAAACGGATACTGCAAAGCCGTGATGGCAGATACGGAAGAGCAGCAAAAATTACTGTTCGAAGAGTTAAAAGGGCGTATTAAGGAAGATGATTCTTCAGTGCCATCGCCGGATGGCCCTTGGCTTTATTATGTGCGGTATGAAGAAGGACAGCAGCACCCCATTTTTTGTCGCAAACCAACAGACGGCCAAGGTGACGAAGTTGTTCTTCTTGATGGTAATGAAAAGGCCGAAGGCAAAGATTTTTTCCAAATCGCCAGTTGCTCACACAGTCCAGACCATCGCTATGTTGCCTATAGTGTCGATGAAAAAGGCTCTGAATATTACACGCTGAGAATCAAGGATCTCACAACCGGATCAGAACTGGAGGATGTGATCGACAGCACCTCTGGTTCTGTCGTTTGGGCAGCAGATAATCAAACGCTGTTTTATACCGTATTGGATGACAACCATCGTCCGTCAAAAGTGTTAAGACACTATCTGGGTGATGATGAAAACCTTGATGTGCTTGTTTATGAAGAAAATGATCCCGGCTTCTTTGTCGGCATCGGGAAAAGTGAGTCCGGCAAGTTTATTCAGATACTGGCGCATGATCACCAAACATCCGAAGTTCATTTGATCCCAGCACAAAGCCCGGCTTTAAAACCCGTTGTTGTTTCTGTACGTGAACCGGGAATTGAGTACGAAGTCAGTGATCATGAAGGGCGTCTTCTCATTCTGACCAACGCCGATGAGGCTGTAGATTTTAAAATCTGTGAAACGTCTTTGGACAACGCGGGGCGAGAAAGCTGGAAGGACCTGGTTGCTCATAAACCCGGCGTTTTGATTTTGAGCTTGCTCGTATTTAAAGATTTTATGGCGAGGTTGGAACGTGTAGAAGGCCTACCAAAAATTATTGTGACGCGCTTTGCTGACAGTCTGGAGCACGAAATTGCTTTTGATGAAGAGGCTTATAGCCTTGGCATGTCCGGCGGATATGAGTTCGATACCAAGACACTACGTTTTAGCTATTCATCACCGTCAACACCCGCGCGTGTGTTCGATTACGATATGGAAAGTCGGGAACGGACATTGCGCAAGGAAGATGAAATTCCAAGCGGGCATAATCCGGATGACTATGTGGTTCGTAGGTTATTAGCACCGTCGCACGATGGTGCACTGGTGCCGATTTCATTGATTCACCGAAAAGATACGGTGCTGGATGGCAAAGCGCCTTTGTTGCTCTATGGCTATGGATCTTATGGAAATGCAATCCCTGCAGGTTTCATGCGCAACAGCTTCTCACTTGTCGATCGTGGCTTTGTCTATGCTATTGCCCATATTCGCGGCGGTACAGATAAAGGCTATGGTTGGTATCTTGATGGTAAAATGGACAAGAAGAAGAATACTTTTATCGATTTTATCGCTGCAGCAGAGCATCTAATTGCCAAGGGCTATACCGCCGCGGGACAGATTGCGGCACATGGTGGCAGCGCTGGTGGTATGTTAATGGGTGTTATCTCTAACATGCGGCCTGATCTCTTCAAGGCGATTGTGGCTGATGTTCCCTTTGTGGACGTGCTGACAACCATGTGTGATGAAACCCTGCCGCTGACGCCGCCGGAATGGCCGGAATGGGGCAATCCTATCGTGGGTAAAGAGGCATACGATTACATTAAATCCTATTCACCCGTGGATAATGTGACGGTACAAGATTATCCAAACATGCTGGTCACTGCCGGGCTAACTGATCCGCGTGTCACCTATTGGGAACCTGCAAAGTGGGTTGCGCGTTTGCGTGAACTTAAAACAGACAGTAATCATCTGATTTTCAAAACCAATATGTCCGCAGGCCACGGTGGTGCTTCCGGCCGTTTTGAGCGTTTGAAAGAAGTTGCCCTGATGGATGCGTTTCTGATCAAGGTGTTTGAGATTTAGGTGATATGCAAAAGAATAGGCGGATATGAGAGTAAAATATTGGTATTTCTTAACAGTTTTTTTCCTCCTTTTTGCGATTTCTGGTGTAAAAGCGGAAGAAAAATCGGAAATTCTGATCGTGGGAGAACTTGTTTATAAAGAGTTCCATGATCCTGGCTATGTGTATTTCCAAACTCAGGAAAACAAGGGAATTGAGGCCGCCTTCTATTATCGATTTATCTCTTTTGAGCAAATTGAGAAATGGATCGTAGGTGAAAAGTTTGAGCGGGTCTTGGATGCAAAGAAGGGGGCCGGAATTCATCGGATGGCAGAGGGCACTTTTTTCAAAGTTGTCTTTGCCCCAGAAGATAATCCGATTGAGCTGCTAGAGAAAGCTTGTCTCGAGACTGCATTGTCAACTTTAGGCATTGCGGGATGTTTTCATCAAAGCGCTGAACGTTGGAACGGAGAGAGTGAGTACCTGTTTGATGAGCTTTCGCAAACCGCCTCAAAAACAGTGTATGCTCAGCTTTCTGATGCACGAAAGAAGTGGTTGGCTTATGAAACAAGTTTGATGGATAGCTTTTACACCTATGGGCAAGAGCAAGGCGGAACTATCATGAGAATTCATAGTGCTTCTCTAAGACGTGAGCTTGCTCGGTCATTCTTTTATCAAACAGTGCGTTTTCTAGAATAGGTGCGGTACAAATTTTAAGTACTAAAAGGGCCAGATTTATTTGATCTGGCCCAAAGTGTAATAGGCTATAATAAACCTGTTACGATCTGTTCGCTGACTTCGCGAATAGCATCTTCAGCACCACTTTCTGATGAAAATGGGTGTGAAGCTGATTTTCCTTCTGCCTTGAAGGTGGTAATAACTTCACCGGTATTTTTATCTGTTAGAGTAACGTCGGCGGTTACATTGTTAGAGCCAGCAAAAACGCCAAACAGCACTCTCGCTGCACCAGATACTTTTTTTGCACCGGAAATTGTGATTTCCAAGTCATACTTTGCTGTTGCGTCATTTTGATTCACGCTTGTAAAAACTTTGCGACTTACGAGTTTTCCAAAAAGGCGATCCTGAAGACGATTTGCAAAATCTTTTGCATCGTCGTCCTGTCCTGTTGAAACGCTCAAATTTGCATAGGCTGTATGATCAATTACAGATGTCGGGGCTACTGTTTGAGTTAACTTCCCGGACGAACTACAAGCTGTGACAAAGAGGGTTAAAAAAAGAGTTATAAGAACTTTTTTAAGCACGATAACGATCCTTACTAATCATCAATATGAATAGAGGGATGTTTGTTCGTTTTGCACTGCCTCTGCAAGTTTTAATTTGATTGTATTCGTCTTAAAGTTGCTTTTTGGAGGGGTGAGAGTACATGGATTTAAACAGAATTCATAAACTGTCGGTGCCAAAAGGAACTTTCTGTATTCGGTGGGGTGTGGTGGCATAGGGCGCAATTAGGTAGTGGCTCATAATCGGGTAAATCAAAATGATGTTTGATCGCTCCGTAGAGACCGCCGTGGGCTGCAACTAAAACCGGGCCGGGGCGATCTATCGCTTTGTTGACGGCTTTTGTTGCGCGTTCAATAAACTCAAGTCTTGTTTCAGCGCCTTCTGGGGTGAATTCACCGTCTTTCCAAGCTTCGAACCAACCATCGTCTACAAGTCCTTCCTGTTTCCCAAAACCTGCCTCTTTAAGCTCATCAATAATGACAATTTCACAGTTGAGGACCTTGTTGAGGATTTTAGCTGTTTCCAAGGCCCGCCCAAGGGGGCTGGCGCAGATGGTTTTAATCTCTGTGCCTTTAATCGCTTCCGCTGCTTCGTAAGCCTGTTTTCGTCCGGTCTCGTTCAGGGGGATATCGGTAAAACCCTGCATCAAACCTTTGGCGTTCCAATCGGTTTGGCCATGACGTATGTAATAGAATTCTTTGTGAAGCAGCATAGAGTGATTCCATTTAAGGTAAAAAAATACCCGGTATTCCAATGAAATACCGGGTAGCAATTAGCCAAAAAATTATAGCTTAAACATATTCAATCTTGACGATTTCATAGCCCTTTTCACCCGCAGGTGTTCTGACTTCGATGGAATCGCCTTCTTCTTTGCCAATCATTGCGCGCGCCATCGGCGACGTAATGGCAATACGGCCAGCTTTTACATCTGCTTCCAGATCGCCAACCAGCTGATAGGTCGATTCTTCGTCAGTATCTTCGTCGGCAATGGTTATTGTGGCACCAAACTTCACGGTTGAACCGCTCATTGTGGCAACGTCAATAACCTCTGCACGGGAAATTCTTGCTTCGAGCTCAAGAACACGACCTTCGATAAAGCTCTGCTTTTCACGGGCGGCGTGGTACTCGGCGTTTTCTGATAGGTCGCCGTGTTCGCGTGCTTCGGCAATCGCGCGAATCACTGCCGGACGTTCGACAACTTTCAGGTTACGAAGCTCTTCTTCAAGGCGGACAAGGCCCTCCTTGGTCATAGGAAACTTTTCACTCATTCGCTTTTCCAGGCGTATTTACAAACAGTTACTCCCGATTCCACCACCGTTTTAGGGCAGAATCGGGAGCCACTTAAATTAGAACGAAGTTTTAAAGTAAGCCTGAAGTGGCTCGACTTCAAGTAGGCCTTCTCTTTTTGCTTTTAAAGCCTCTACCATGGCGCGTGCACCATTGGCCGTTGTGAAGTATGGAACCGAGCTATCAAGGGCGCCACGGCGGATATCAAAACTGTCCGCAATTGCCTTGGCACCTTCGGTTGTATTGATGATCAAGTCAACTTTGCCGGATTTAATATGGTCGGCAATGTTCGGGCGACCTTCGCGAACTTTCAGGGCACGCTCTATTTCCAAACCTTTATCTTGAAGGTGGGTTGCCGTACCGCTGGTTGCGACAATTGTGTAGCCCATATCCAAAAGATCTTTGGCGAGGCCTTCTATAACTTTCTTGTCATGGTCTTTTACAGAGATAAAGACGGTTCCTTCATCGGGAAGATCAATGCCAACGGCCATTTGTGCTTTGAGGAAAGCGCGGCCAAAGGATGTATCCAATCCCATAACTTCGCCTGTTGACCGCATTTCAGGGCCAAGCATGACATCAACACCCGGGAAACGGTTGAAGGGGAAGACCGCTTCTTTAATGGCAATATGATCGCCACGCTCTGTGATTAGGTCGATATTGGCTAGCTTTTCGCCCGCCATGACACGGGAAGCAATTTTGGCGACGGCATTTCCGGTTGCTTTGGCAACAAAAGGTACTGTCCGGCTGGCACGCGGATTTACTTCGAGTATGTAAACAACATCGTCTTTGACCGCGAACTGAACATTCATCAAGCCGACAACATTGAGGGCGAGGGCAAGTTTATGAGCTTGCTCGTTAATCTCGGCAATAATGCTTTTGGACAGACTGTAAGGTGGTAGAGAACAGGCTGAGTCACCAGAGTGAATACCGGCTTCTTCGATGTGTTCCATAATCCCGGCAACAAAGACATCTTTGCCATCACAGATCGCATCAACATCAACTTCGATTGCGTCCTGCAAATACCCGTCAAGAAGGACAGGGTTTTTACCCGATACCTGTACGGCTGTGTTGATGTAGCGTTCCAATTGGCTGGTTTCGTGTATGATTTCCATTGCACGCCCCCCAAGAACATAGGACGGGCGGATAACAACGGGGAACCCAATACGCTCAGCAACGGCAAAGGCTTCTTCTCTGGTTGTTGCTGTACCATTGATCGGTTGGCGCAGGTCAAGCTCTTGCAAGAGCTTTTGGAAGCGTTCGCGATCTTCGGCAAGGTCGATGGCATCCGGAGATGTGCCGAGGATCGGAATACCCGCATCTTCGAGAGCCTGAGACAACTTCAGAGGCGTCTGGCCACCAAACTGTACAATTACACCCTTGAGGGTGCCGTTGCTTTGCTCCTTGCGAGCGATCTCGATAACGTCTTCACCGGTAAGAGGTTCGAAATAGAGACGATCCGAGGTATCGTAATCGGTGGAAACTGTTTCCGGGTTACAGTTGACCATAATGGTCTCGTAACCTGCATCGCTAAGGGCATAGGCCGCGTGGACGCAGCAATAATCAAATTCGATACCTTGACCAATACGGTTCGGGCCGCCACCAAGGATCATGATCTTTTCACGATCGGTTGGATCGGATTCACATTCCGCCGGGTTAACACCGTCGCCTTCGTAGCAAGAGTACATGTAAGGCGTTGTCGAGGGGAACTCACCCGCACATGTATCAATCCGCTTGAAGACCGGGGTGACGTTCAGGCTGTGACGGTGCTTGGTGACGTCTGCTTCTTCCTGGTTGGTCAGTTCTGCAAGACGTGCGTCGGCAAAGCCCATTTTTTTGAGGTTCAAGAAGGATTGACGATCTTTTGGCAGGCCGTTTTCACGAATATCATTTTCCATCAGGACAATGTCTTCGATTTGGCGCACAAACCATGGGTCAAATTTTGTGACGTCAAAGATCTCTTCAACGGTCAAGCCATGACGCAGTGCCTGCGCAATGGTCAGCATTCTGTCTTTTGTTGGTTTAGACAAGAAAGAGCGAACGGTGTCTTTATCAACATTGCCGTCTGCATCAACTGCGCCGGGGATATCAACTTCGTTAAATCCAGTCAGGCCAGTTTCCATGGACCGCAGCGCTTTTTGAACTGATTCAGCAAAGCAGCGTCCGATGGACATTGCTTCACCCACAGATTTCATCGCTGTGGTCAGGTAATCTTCTGCACCCGGGAATTTCTCAAAGGTAAAACGCGGGATCTTGGTGACGACATAGTCAATCGTAGGCTCAAATGATGCCGGGGTAACTTTGGTGATATCGTTTTTAAGCTCATCCAATGTATAACCAATAGCCAGCTTTGCCGCGATCTTGGCAATCGGGAAGCCCGTTGCTTTGGATGCTAGAGCGGAAGAACGAGATACACGTGGGTTCATTTCAATAACCACGAGTTCGCCGTTTTCAGGATTAAGGCCGAACTGTACGTTTGAGCCACCTGTTTCAACACCAATTTCGCGTAGACAGTTGATAGAGGCATCTCTGAGGATTTGGTATTCTTTATCTGTCAGCGTCAGGGCCGGGGCCACAGTAACGGAATCGCCCGTGTGGATGCCCATGGGATCAATGTTTTCGATGGAACAGATAATGATACAGTTGTCAGCATTGTCGCGGACAACTTCCATTTCGTACTCTTTCCACCCCAGGACGGATTGTTCAACGAGAACTTCGGTGGTTGGAGAGGCTTTCAGACCGCTTTTGACAATTTCTTCGAACTCTTCGGGGTTGTACGCAATGCCGCCGCCTGTACCACCTAGGGTGAAAGACGGGCGGATAATTGCGGGAATGCCAACCGTTTCCAGAGCTTCCAGAGCTTCTTCGTATGAATGAACAACGCTGGATCGTGGAGATTTCAGGCCAATTTTTTCCATGGCTGTTCTGAACAGCAAGCGATCTTCGGCTTTTTCAATGACATCAGCCTTCGCGCCGATCATTTCAACGCCGTGTTTGTGCAAAACACCTGAGCGTTCAAGCGCAAGGCTTGTATTCAAGGCTGTTTGACCGCCCATCGTTGGTAAAAGCGCATCGGGTTTTTCTTTCTCGATGATCTTTTCAACAATTTCCGGTGTGATCGGCTCGATATAGGTGGCGTCGGCAAGACCGGGATCGGTCATAATTGTCGCCGGGTTCGAGTTTACCAGAATAACCCGGTAACCTTCTTCGCGTAGCGCTTTACAGGCCTGAGCACCGGAATAGTCAAACTCACAAGCCTGACCGATAATGATCGGCCCCGCGCCGATGATCATGATGGATTTGATGTCTGTTCTTTTAGGCATGGTCTGCTGTACTCATCTTTTGTCTGTTTGCTCTTGCCTTGTGCTGGGCTTTGAGCTGTTCAGCTGTCTTGTTAAAACAAT
Source organism: uncultured Kiloniella sp. (assembly GCF_937128705.1). Lineage (GTDB taxonomy): Bacteria > Pseudomonadota > Alphaproteobacteria > Kiloniellales > Kiloniellaceae > Kiloniella. The sequence continues at coordinate 18,353 of NZ_CAKZMP010000388.1, forward strand.
GGCGGCTGCTGTTGAAAGCGCCGCCATTGCAAATTATTTTCGGCGCTCAGCCATAAGATCGCGGAACCGCTTGAACAGGTATTGACTATCCTGTGGTCCGGGCGAAGCCTCTGGGTGGTATTGCACAGAGAACACCGGACGATCTTTCAGACGAATACCTTGGTTGGTATTGTCGAAAAGCGAGATATGTGTCTCTTCAACATTTTCCGGCAGGCTGTCTTTGTCCACCATAAAACCATGGTTCTGACTGGTGATTTCGACCTTGTTCGTGGTGAAATCTTTGACCGGATGGTTTGCGCCACGGTGGCCAAGATGCATTTTCTTGGTGTCAGCGCCAAGGGCAAGTGCAAGGATCTGGTGACCAAGACAGATACCAAAGATTGGCAAGTCTTTCTGGTCAAGAAGCGCTTTTACCATTGGGATGGCGTATACACCTGTTGCCGCAGGGTCGCCCGGTCCATTGGACAGGAAGACGCCATCTGGCTTGTGAGCCAGAATTTCATCTGCAGTAGCATCTGCTGGCACAACGGTTACGCGGCAACCTTGGGAGCTGAGAGAGCGCAGGATATTACGTTTGGCACCAAAATCTACAGCGACAACATGAAACTCGGGATTGTCTTCGTTCTGGTAACCCTCTTCAAGAGTCCAGCGCTTTTCATTCCAGTTTGCTGTCTGGGCACAGGTAACTTCTTTGGCGAGGTCCATACCGTTTAGGCCGGGGAAGTCAGCGGCTTTCTTGCGCAATGCTTCCAGATCAAATTTGCCATCAGCGTGATAGGCTATGCAGCCGTTCGGCGCGCCATTGTCACGGATAAGACGGGTCAGGACACGGGTATCAACACCTGTGATCGCACTGAGGTTGTGAGATTTTAGCCACGCATCAAGATCACGGGTCGCGCGCCAGTTAGAAGGCTGCGTGATATCCATTCGGAGAATGGCGCCGCGTGAAGACGGTGTAATTGTTTCGATGTCTTCGTCATTCGTTCCAACATTCCCGATGTGCGGGAAGGTAAAGGTAATGATCTGTCCAGCATACGAAGGGTCGGTCAGGATTTCCTGATACCCGGTCATAGAGGTGTTGAAGCAAACTTCTGCAACGGCTTCACCTTCTGCGCCCAACCCTCTTCCCCAAAAGACTTGCCCGTTGGCAAGAACGAGGACCGCGGTTGCTCCCGCAGGTTGTTTGCAGGCAGAATCAACAACCCCTGTCTGGGAGACGGAGGTTTCTTTTGATGTCATAATACTCATGGATGAGGCGTCCTTTAGGCAGACGTAATCGTCAGCGATTTAATAGCTGAGGCCTTTGTATAAGCATAAGTGGCTTTTAGGTCAAGAAAAACACGAAAGAAAATATTGTTTAATAACAATCACTTAGAAAGTTTTTAAAACTTTGCCATTTCTTTCTTTTTAGAGTAGGTTCTGGTCCTTTCTAAACTTGTTCGGGGCAAATGATGCTACGTAACAGCTTGAATGATGCTCTCAAAGAAGCTATGCGCAACAAAGATAAGCAAGCGATATCAACGCTTAGGCTTATTTTAGCTGCTTTAAAAGACCGCGATATCGCGGCGCGTGGCGAGGGGAGTGATCCTATCGGCGAGGAAGCTGTTCTGGAAATGCTCCAGAAAATGATTCGCCAAAGAAGAGATTCGATTGAAATGTACGAGAAGGCTGGTCGTACAGAACTCGCAGAACGCGAACAGAGTGAGATTGAGATCATCGAAAAATTTCTTCCGAAGCAGATGTCTTCTGAAGAAATAGAAAAGATTGTCGAAGATCTTATTGCTGAGCTTGGGGCGGATTCCATTAAAGATATGGGAAAAGTTATGGGCGCGCTTAAATCTAAGTATGCGGGCACAATGGATTTTGGTAAAGCCAGCGGTGTTGTAAAAACCAAACTGGTTTAAATCTGCCAAAAGCTGATTATATGTAAACAGAACTCATGGGATGCTATGGGTTCTGTTTTCTTTTTCACTGCTGTGATAAGCTATCTTTCAGATCAAGGTACATGTTGGTTTGGGAACACGCCCCTCAATGTCATTCACGCCTGAGTTTTTAGATGAACTGCGCGCACGTGTGCCGGTTTCCGGTGTGGTTGGGCGCAAGGTAAAACTTACCAAACGCGGTCGGGAATTCAGCGGCCTCTGCCCGTTCCATAATGAAAAAACTCCTTCATTCACTGTCAATGATGATAAGGGATTCTATCATTGCTTCGGCTGTGGTGCCCATGGGGACGTTATTACCTTTGTTACCGAGACAGAGGGCCTTTCTTTTCCGGAGTCTGTAGAACGCCTTGCTGAACAGGCTGGCTTGCAGGTGCCAAAAGCCACGAAAGAAGAGGCAGAGAGATCGAAAAAGCGCGCCAGCCTTTATGATGTGATGGAAGAAGTCGCCAAGTGGTTCGAAGAACAACTGGCAGGCGATGCAGGTAAAGAAGCGCGTGATTACGTTAATCGTCGCGGTTTGAGGCCGGAAACCGTCAGTCGTTTTCGTCTTGGTTATTCCCCCAATCAACGGGGCTTGATCCGCAAAGCTATGAACGCGCGCGGGATTGACGACGAACAGCTGGTCGATGTCGGTGTGATCAAACATAGTGATGAGGATAAACGTACTGATGGAAATGAGTACTGGGATTATTTCATCCATCGCCTGATGTTCCCAATTACAGATCGCCGTGGTCGAATTATTGCTTTCGGTGGACGTGCCTTGGGGGACAGCAAAGCCAAATATCTGAACTCACCGGATACGATTCTCTTCCATAAAGGCAAGATTCTTTACAATCTGGCAAGTGCACGGCAAGCCGCTCATGATTTGGGCGAGGTTATTGTGACCGAGGGGTATATGGATGTTATTGCCCTGTCGCAAGCTGGTTTTCCATCGGCTGTTGCGCCCTTGGGAACGGCGGTAACCGAAGACCAGATACAGGAACTTTGGCGCATGGTGCCGGAACCTGTGTTGTGTCTGGATGGTGATACTGCGGGTATTCGTGCGGCGAATAGAGTGGTAGAACGGGCTTTGCCCATTATCCAGCCGGGAAAATCGCTTAGCTTTGCGACCTTGCCCGAAGGAGAAGATCCGGACAGCCTTATTCAGACACAAGGCCCTGCACAGATGCGGGAAGTTCTACGCACGGCAAAGCCCTTGTCAGAAATGCTGTGGCGAAAAACGACCATGGGCGTAGATATTGAAACACCTGAACGGCGCGCCGCCTTAAAGGCCGAGCTGCGCAGGCAGTTCAGTGTGATCACCGATAAGGACTTGAAGTTCGAGTATCAAAAGGAAATGTTCCGGCGATTTGATGAGCTGACGGGCGTAAAAAATAAAGGTTCCGCGCAGCCTGTGGTCCAGGGGTATAATCAGGGCTTTAATCAAGGGGGCGGCGGTTATGGCGGAAATAGCTCTCAAGGATATAACAAGCCCTATAAAAAACAGGCCGGACGCAAGCAGAATCGCAACGGCCAGTGGGGGAAGAAGGATTCGTTTGAATTGGACCCGCGTATCCCCCGACCGAATTTACCTGCGAGAAAATTAGCGCAGCGACAGGAACAGGTTTTACTGGCGACGTTGATCAATCACCCGAACGTTTTGTCCAAACAGCTAGAGGATCTGGCGAGTTTGAGGCTTCCAAGCGAGGCGTATAACAGGGTGTTACAAGATCTCGTGGATGTTATTGTTCGAGACCCAGATCTTGACAGAGAGGCACTTAAATGCCAACTCTGCGATAAGGGATATTCTCGACTAATGGATGAACTCTTGAGTCCTGCTGTTATGGATCACGGAAAATTTGCGCGACCGGCAACGGACAGCTACGCAGCTGAGCACGGTGTGACGCATATAGCGGCTATGTTCCGCGAGAAACAGGCAGAACAGGAAAAAGGTGTTCACAGCCGCGAATTTGCGGCGAATATGGACGAAACGGGATTGACTCAGCTAGAGGCGCACAAGCAACTCCGGCAAGAGACATCCGGTATAGCTATTGATTTGGATAGTTATGACCCGGATGCCTATGAAGACAGTCACTAAGCGTTACGAGAGAGCACGTTGGCTAATTAATAGAATCGGCTAGCGTGCTAAATTGCTATTTGGGGTACAAGGTTATATGGCGACCAAGGCGACCGAAACCGCTGAAAAAAGCACGGAAAATCGGGAAGAAACTTCCGACGGACCTCTAATGGATATTACATCCGCGACTGTCAAAAAGATGATCGCGAAGGCAAAAGAAGTTGGCTATGTCACTTATGACGAGCTCAACAAGGTTTTGCCATCTGATGAGATGTCATCCGAGCAGATCGAAGACATCATGGCCCTTCTTTCCGAGATGGGTATTAATGTCGTCGAAAACGAAGAATCAGACGAAGCCGTAGACGAAGAAGCGAAACCCGATGAAGTTGTTGTCGGTAACGTAAAGGAAGAGGACGCCGGACGTACCGATGATCCTGTTCGTATGTATCTTCGTGAAATGGGCACTGTTGAATTGCTGTCTCGCGAAGGCGAGATCGCGATTGCGAAGCGTATCGAAGCTGGCCGGGATAAAATGATCGGCGGGATTTGCGAAAGCCCGCTGACAATTCGCTCCTTACTTCACTGGCGCGAAGGCCTGATTCAGGGTGATCTTCTGCTCAGAGACATTATTGATCTAGACGCTACTTATGGCGGCGGGCCAAACGACGATGATATCGCGTTTGAAGAATCCGGCGCAGGCGAAAAGACAGATGTCGAAGATGAAATCGTCAGCCAGCCTGGTGAAAAAGTTGCTGACGACGATGATGAAGACAAGCCCGCACCAGCCGAAGGTGAGGAAGCCTCTGCTGAAAGTGGTGAAGACGACGACGATGACGGCGAAGAGAACAACATGTCTCTTGCTGCCATGGAAGAAGCTTTGCTGCCACAGGTTCTCGAGATGCTCGAAAACATTGCAGGGCATCAACAGAAGCTGAGTAAAGTTCAGGAAAAACGCCTGACATCCTTGCTTGCCGGTGACAAGGTGCCGGACGCTGTAGAGAAAAAATACAGCAAGATGAAGCAGGAAATGATCGAGCTTATGGAAGGGGTTCACTTTAACTCTAACCGTCTTGAACAGCTTATGGATCAGCTTTACGGCTTGAACAAAAACCTGATGTCTCAAGAAGGTAAGCTTCTGCGTCTGGCTGAAAAGTCTGGTGTGGCGCGTCAGGAATTCCTCGATACCTATTTCGGTAGTGAGCTTCACCCGAACTGGCTCGAAGAAATTAAAAGTTACAAAGGCAAGGGCTGGGATAAATTCGCAGACCGTTATGCGGAAGATATCACCAAAATTCGTGGTAGCATTTCCAAGGTTGCCGATGATGTTGGTTTGCCAATTCCTGAATTCCGCAAGACTGTTAAAGTCGTGCAGACCAGTGAAAAAGAAGCCAGCCGTGCCAAGACAGAAATGGTCGAAGCCAACCTGCGTCTTGTGATCTCTATTGCCAAGAAGTACACGAACCGTGGTCTTCAATTCCTGGATCTTATTCAGGAAGGTAATATTGGTTTGATGAAGGCGGTGGACAAGTTTGAATACCGTCGTGGTTACAAATTCTCGACTTACGCGACTTGGTGGATCCGTCAGGCCATTACCCGCTCTATCGCGGATCAGGCCCGGACAATCCGTATTCCGGTTCATATGATTGAAACCATCAATAAGCTGGTTCGTACCAGCCGTCAGATGCTTCATGAAATTGGCCGTGAGCCGCAGCCGGAAGAATTGGCAGAACGTCTGGGCATGCCGCTTGAAAAAGTGCGCAAGGTCCTGAAGATTGCCAAAGAGCCTATTTCGCTTGAAACCCCAATCGGGGACGAGGAAGACAGTCATCTCGGTGATTTCATCGAAGATAAAAACGCTGTTATTCCACTTGATTCTGCGATCCAGTCTAACCTGCGCGAAACCACGACCCGTGTTCTCGCCAGCTTGACCCCACGTGAAGAGCGTGTGCTGCGCATGCGTTTTGGTATCGGCATGAACACCGACCATACGTTGGAAGAAGTGGGGCAGCAGTTCTCGGTAACACGTGAACGTATTCGTCAGATCGAAGCGAAAGCACTGCGTAAGCTCAAGCATCCAAGTCGTTCGCGCAAACTGCGTAGTTTCTTGGATACCTGATAAAGGCGTAAAGATATTACTGGGACCTGATGATGGCTGAAAATCCACTTCGGGGATCAGATGAAAAGTTAGAGGCGTTCTGGAAAAGCTGTTGGGATTATATCCCGGCAGAAGACCGGAACGCCTCTTTTTCATCATGGTTCTTTGGTGATAGTGCAGAGTTGGCAGATGATCTGTTAGCCTTGGTTCTCGAGGGAAAGAAAACGGCGACCTGTGGGGCGTTGTTTGATTATGAGCACGATAACGAAGACCCACCCGAGCAGGGGAGTTATCACATCCTGACAGATTTTGCAGGAATGCCTCGTTGTTTGATTCAAATGACGTCTGTTTCTCTGGCTGCTTTCTGTGATGTTTCAGAGGAATTTGCGTTGGCAGAAGGTGAGGGAACCTTTGCAGAATGGCGGCGTGCACATCAGGAATTTTTCACTCGCCGTGCAGAGGCAACAGGGAACAGTTTCAACAAAGATACCCTATTGGTGCTTGAACGTTTCAAGTTGATCTATCCGGTAAAATAACGACTATAGTCGTTTCATTTGATACTTGTTTTGCACAAAGTTCTCCGTCATGTAACTAAGCACATGTAACTAAATTATAGAACAGCGTTACAGAAGTACACGGCAAAGCCTGTATTCAAACGGGATGAAAAGCCGGTAATAACGGGGCGAACAATAGAGAGGTAAAGATGGATATCACACTTTTGGGGACGGGCTGTCCGGCGGTACATACGGAACGCTATGGAGCAGGACAATTGATCCGCCATACCAGTGCCGATGGAACCACCGAAATCCTGATCGATTGTGGTTCCGGCGTGACGCAGCGTCTTGTTGGCACAGGATCGTCCGGGGCCAAGCTGGATGCCATTTTACTCACGCACCTGCATTCTGATCATGTGATTGATATCTATCAGGTGATTGTCTCTGCCTGGCATCAGGGGCGGACAACACCACAACGGATCTATGGGCCCACGGGAACGCGCAAGTTTGTTGAAGGCCTGATGGCGGTCTGGAAAGAAGAACTGGACCTGCGCATTAAGCACGAAAAACGCCCCTCGACAGCCGCCTTGGAACTGGATATTACCGAGATTAAAGCGGGTGAGCGCCTCCAATTCGGAGAAGTCACCGTTGATGTCGTTGCTGTGGATCATCAACCTATTGATCCCGCTTTTGGCTTTGTCTTTGCTGCACCCAAAGAAAGTGGAAAGGGTAAAGGCGCAACCAAGATCGCATTGTCTGGGGATACCACCTATTGCCCGGCCCTGATCAAGGCGGCTAAAGGCGTTGATCTCTTGGTACATGAAGTCTTTGTGCATCGGGAAATGCACGTGGTTGAAGGCGTACGTTCTGCCGAGACCATCGCAGCCGTTGCGGGCTACCATACTTTGTCAGACGAAGTCGGGAAGGTGGCAAGCGAAGCTGACGTTGGCTGTCTGCTCTTGACCCATATCGTCCCGCCAAACAGCAACCGCGATGAACTCCTTGCCGAAGTTCAGAAGTCATTCGACGGCCCCGTTTTAGTTGGCGAAGACCTGATGCGGGTTGACCCCGTTAGCAAATCTGTCTCCTACGGTGCCGCACGACTTTCCTACGCATGATACACGGGTGTACCATTTTGTTTATGTGTGTCTATGATGCAAAGCGTGATATTCATTACCTGTCATTAAGCTCAATATTTGGTGGGTAAATTAATCAAGTCGAAAATTTTTATAATTCTGTTACAGAATCGAACATTTAACACTTGAAGATTCCGAGCGCCTGAGCAACATTAGGCGCTCAAGTGGGCCTGTAGTTCAGTTGGTTAGAACCCTCCGCTCATAACGGAGATGTCGCAGGTTCAAGTCCTGCCGGGCCCACCAAATATTTTTTTATTATGCTAAAGGTATTATTAAGGAGATCCGCTCCTCTAATACGAATAACCTCACTGTTTATTAGTAACTATTGAGTTTAAAAAAAGACCAATTAAAATTATCCCTAAGATTGATTCAAGAGAGATTAAAAGGCGCGAAGTATCTGTTACTGGGACAATATCACCATACCCTAATGTCGTAAT
>NZ_CAKZMP010000389.1 GCF_937128705.1 uncultured Kiloniella sp.
GTTGGAGAAGCACTGGATCCATATTTGCCTTTTGACGTCTTTAAACAAGAATACTGGAAGTACCTCTCCATTGATTTTGATGATCATTTCGGAGAATCAGCATCTTATAAGGATTTGATAGAGCGCGGTACCTTAGCGCTTATAAATGGCATTATTTTGGATATTTTGTATCAACCTGTGGCATCAATGGAAACGGCGTGGGGAGAGCAAAAGATTAGTTTTGATGAGATCATACCGTATGTAGAAGCGTATCGGCCAAGTTGTCAGATGCTGGAAAATGGTAAAACATTAGTTCTAGATGCGTTGAATTTTATTCAACAACTGACATGGAATGATGTCGATGAAAATGGAGATATCATCTCTTTCGATACATCAGTGCAAGCGATATGGTTTGATGAAAATATCGCACAAGAATATTTTAGAACTGTTGTAAACCGTTCTTGTCGCGGACAAAAAAGATCCCGAGTGATACGATGATCACTCGGGATAAAAGAAGCTTAAGTCAGGACGGGAATCCGACCTAAGCCCGCTGGAAATCGTATAGTTTGCCAAGATTTAGAATGTTGGTTAGTTCTTCGAGGGCTGCGCGAACTTCATATAGAAGTGCTGGATCTTTGATATCGTCAGGCGATAGTTCATCCCGATAGTGTTTGGAAAACCAAGCCTTTAGATCTTCGTAGAGGGCTTCATCAAGCAGAACACGTGCGCCCAGATTGCTTAAATCATCATCGCTGAGGACAACACGCAGTCTAAGGCATGCCGGACCGCCGCCGTTTTTCATGGATTGGCGAAGATTGAAGAACTCTACATTACTAATGGCACCGCCTTGTTGAACAAGATCTTCCAGATATTTTTTTACCCGTGGATTTTCCTGACACTCGATAGGGGCTATCAAGGTCATGGCATTGCTGCCACTGCCTGAAGGTGAAATCAGCTGGCTGTTGAAGAGATAACTTTGTACAGCATCTTCAACGGATACCTGATTGTCGGGAACCTCGACAAAAATCATGTCACTGTTCGGGAGCTTCCTGTTCAGCTCTTCTTTGACAGCATCAGTATTGAGAAAAGCCTTTTCGTGATGGAACAGAACACGTCCGTTACCAACCGAGATGACGTCGTTGTGGAAGACACCCTGATCAATCACGTCGGGATTTTGTTGCGCATAAACAACCCGATCTTCAGATAGGCCATGGAGACGAGCAACAGCCTGACAGGCTTCCAGTGTTTGTCTGGCCGGGAATTTTTTGGGACCCGGCGCGTTTTTGCGCAGGGCTTCGACACCATAAACGAAGAACTCTACGCCGGGGTCGCCATAGTTGGTGCAAAAACGTGTGTGGTTCGCGGCACCTTCATCCCCGAAATGGTGGCTGCCGTGTAGGGCAGGGTGATGAGCAAAGCGGCTCTCATCGGCAAAGATCGTCTGTAGCGTACGTCCGGTTGTCGGATGCTCAATAGAGCGATGAAACATGGAGATCAGGTTGGCCGGGGTGAAATGTGTTCTGCCGTCCTTTGTATCTGGACGCGGAGATACCGTTCCTGCATTTGCAACCCACATTGAAGAGGCAGAGCAAGTACCTGCAAAGAGAGCTGGGTTTTCCTCTGCCGCTTTCGTAAGGATGTCACTTTCGTTTCCACTATAACCCAAACCGCGAAGGGTTGGTAGGTGAGGACGTTCCTGGGGTGGTAAAACCCCCTGCTTCATGCCCATATCTGCCAAGGCTTTCATTTTCTCCAACCCTTGCAAGGCAGCACCTTTGGGACTTGAAGTTCCTTTGGCTGACTTATCGGATGCTATGTTGCCATAGGAAAGACCTGCAAAGTTATGTGTCGGGCCGACAAGACCGTCAAAGTTAACCTCGTAATAAGTCATCAGCTTATCCCTTATCGTGCAGGGTGATCCCAGGCGTCAGCTGTGCAGGCACATTAAGCGTATCGGCTTCAAGGGAAGCGACAGGGTAAGCGGCATAGTCCGCGGCATAGAAAGCACTTGGGCGATGATTGCCACTGGCACCAACACCGCCAAAGGGGGCTGATCCACTGGCACCTGTCAGCGGACGGTTCCAATTCACGATCCCGGCACGGCTTTCGACCCAGAACTTTTCCCAAAGGTCTTTGTTATCCGTTAGAATCCCAGCGGAAAGACCAAAGCGGGTGTTGTTTGCGACATCAATGGCTTCGTCAAAATTAGCAACGCGGATAATTTGGAGGAGAGGGCCAAAATATTCTTCGTCTGGCAGGTCTTTGATGGCTGTAACATCAATTAAACCGGGTGTTAAAAATGGCTTACCTTCATAAAGGCGTTCCAAGCGCTTGATAACTTTACCGCCCAGTTTCTCAAGATTATCCTGTGCTGCAAGCATGCCATTCGCTGCAGCGTTGGAAATCAAAGACCCCATAAAGGGTGGATTATCTTGATCATCCTGTCCGACTTTGATGCCATCAATCTGTGCGGCGAGAGTTTCGATAAACTTATCACCTTCTGCCCCTGTTGGGACGATCAACCTGCGAGAACAAGTACAACGCTGTCCAGAGGTGACATAGGCTGATTGTATGGTGTGATAAGCAGCAGCTTTATGATCGCTTGCCTCCATAACAACCAGTGGGTTGTTACCGCCCATTTCCAGAGCCAGAATTTTACCGGTTTTACCTGCGTATTGGCGGTGCAATAGCTCGCCTGTTGCGGAGCTACCAGTGAAAAAGAGGCCATCAATGCCATCATGTCCGGCTAGGGCTATGCCTGTTTCCTTGGCACCTTGTACCAGGTTAAGGACGCCCGCAGGAAGTCCGGCGTCATGCCACGCCTGCATCATAACTTCGGCAACCATCGGGGTCAGGTCGCTGGGTTTGAAGACGATGGTATTGCCTGCAATCAGCGATGGTACGATGTGCCCGTTAGGCAGGTGGCCGGGGAAATTATAGGGTCCGAAGACAGCAACAACGCCGTGAGGTTTGTGGCGTAGGGTTGCTTTCAGTCCTTCGCCCATTTGATTTTCATGATCGCCTGTACGTTTTTCGAAAGCATCTAGGGACAGGGCAACCTTCCCAATCATTGCTGCGGCTTCGGTTTTAGTTTCCCAAAGTGGTTTCCCGGTTTCCATTGCAATCGCAATAGCGATATCTTCCTGCCGCTCTTTCAAAAGGTCACGGTATTTGGTGATGATTTCAATGCGACTGTCTAATGAAGCGAGCGCCCATCCACGTAGCGCAGAACGTGCTGCGATAATCGCATCGTTTACATCGTCTGCTGTTGCGGAAGCCGCTTGCCAGATGACTTCGTTGTTTGCCGGGTTGGTTGAGGAAAGTATACTGCCTTTGCCATCGCGCCACGCGCCATTGATATAAAGTTTCTGTGCTAGGCTCATGACTTGTTCTCCCGGAATTTTACGTAACGTACTTCATCGCCATCTTTCAGGCGGAGCGCGTCGATGGTTTCTTGTGTAAGTTTGATTGATTTCGTGTCTTCCAGCTCTGCGGGTTGAAGACACATACGATAAGCATCGATATTCGCGTTACTGATCATATAAAGATTTGATTGATCTTCTGCTGCGACCTGTTCTGTTGTGCCGCTAACAGAGGCAACACGACTTGATTGTAAGGTTTTAATGTTTCTGGTTGGAACCTCTACAGAGGGACCGCCGTCAAAAACATCGACATAACCGTTGAAGTTGAAGCCTTCTTTTTCAAGCAGACGCAAAGCCGGGCTGGATGATTCGTGTGGCTTGCCGATAACTTCCTGTGCTTCTTCCGGAAGCAGATCGATATAGATCGGGTACTTTGGCATCAGATCTGAAATGATCTGGGTTCCTTTGACAGAAGAAATCTTGTCTGCGTTTTCAAAAGCAATGCCGAAGAATTTTTCGCCGAGATGCGTCCAGAAAGGAGAGGAACCGTCATTGTTTTGCCAGCCACGCATTTCGGCCATCACCGTGTCGCCAAAACGATCCGGGAAATCCGCCAAAGTTAAATAACGGCATCTGGACAGAAACTGACCGATACCGGGCTGGCGGTATTCTTTGGAAAGATAAAGCGATCCAATCTCAGTTGCGCCGGTGTAGTCGTTCACTAGCATCATGACCTTCATTTTACGTGTTGTTTCCAACTCGGATGAGGCATTGACTAATGTCGATATCTTATAGGAATAGAAGGGGTACTTTAACCCAACCCCGGCGTATACAGC
>NZ_CAKZMP010000390.1 GCF_937128705.1 uncultured Kiloniella sp.
GCAAGAAATTTGCCAATAGATCTTATAGAAAGAGGTCCACAGATAATCGGACGAGCTTTGGTTACAAAGGATTTCAGAGATTCATCTAATGACTCTAAATTACTATTTTTTCGTAACTTAAAGGGTGATCTTAATGTTCCATGAAAAGCATACCGCCCCGCTCCTCGTGTGACATGTTCAATTTCTTGAGCAGCCATCCCCGCAACGTTTGGCCTTGGGATGGCTTCATGAGAAACAGGATTATAACCAAACCAGGCATTACCAAATAGTCCCAGTTTACTGTTTAATCGCGGCGCATAATAAATTGCATAGCGTTCATGAACCATGATTTGTCCTATAATTCTAGTCCTATAATTTTGCTAATTCTGACTACAGTTCAGGATCATACTTCAAGCAAAATTCATCAATCGTAAGCGTCCTGAAGTCCTTTAAACGGTCCTTTATAAGGTCATGCCCCCAATCCCACCACTTGATACGTAAAAGAGCCTTTTGAATAGGCTTCTCAAAACGTGAACGAATTTCTGTCGCGGGAACACCAGCAACAATCGAGTAAGGCGCAACATCTTTCGTAACAACAGCCGCGGAACCAATAACAGAGCCAGTACCAATATGAACACCACCTTTGACAATTGCGCCGTGGCCAATCCAGACATCATGATCAACACGAACAGGAGACGACCGACGCCAATCAAAAAAATCGACGTCATCATTCCCCATATCATAAGCATCACTCCGATATTGGAAGTGATGCATGCTTGCCCTATCCATCGGATGCTGCCCCGGATTAAGCCGAACAAAAGCTGCTATATTCACAAACTTCCCTATTTGGCTATAAATAATGTCGCTGTTATTCACGACATAGCTATAGTCATCAAGTCGGCTTTCAACAATCTTGGTTCCCTCCCCAACCTCAGTCCACTGTCCCAAATGACTATCTAATACGACAGCGGTATCAGCAATGGTCGGATGTTCGGAAAGTTGCTTTTTAACATGAGGTTGGGTTTGGAAATACATCTTTTAGATAACCAGTTTTCTTAAGCGTTGTGACAGAATATCCAGAAGACTGACTGATATGATAATCAAAATGATAACCGCTGCGGTTTCTGCATAATAGAAGCCACGAATGTTTTCCCACAAAACCATACCAATACCACCCGCACCAACAATCCCCAGAACAGTTGCGGAACGAACATTGGATTCAAAGCGATACAATGAATAGGAAATCCAGAGCGGGAGAACCTGAGGAATGACCCCAAAGATTACTTCCTGCAGGCCCGTTGCGCCTGTTGCTCTAATTCCCTCAACTGGGCTTGGATCAATAGCTTCCACAGCTTCAGAGAATAATTTAGCCAAAACACCTGTTGTATGTATCCACAAGGCAAGAACGCCTGCAAACGGTCCAAGGCCAACAGCAACAACAAAGAGCATGGCAAATACCATTTCATTGATTGCGCGCGCTGCATCCATAAGGCGACGTACAGGCTGATAAACCCACAATGGTACAATGTTTTCTGAACACAGAATGCCAAAGGGGATAGAGCAAACGATACTCAGAGCAGTTCCCCATATTGCAATCTGAATTGTAATCCAGATTTCTTCGACATACATTTTCCATTGCGACATATCTGGCGGGAAGAAACCAGAGGCAAACTGGCTCATATTCGCTGCATTTTCAACGAGGTCCCAAGGCCGCATATCAGCCCCTTCCCACGACAACGCAAGTAATGCAAAAAAGACAGCCCACATAACCAGGCTACCAATGGACCGCTTCAAGTCATGAGCAGGAATTTCAATGGTTTTTTGAGTTTCTGAAAGATTGGACATCGGAAAAATCTTATATTGATGAAGGGAATAACTGTTCTTATGAACAGAAAAACGGTGCTCAAAAAGAGCACCGTTCTTGTGTTGTCATTACTTATTGCGCAGCAACCAAAACTTTCAAATCAGAAAGCTTGTTGTTAATTGCCAATAGCTTTTTCTCTTTATCATCAGCAGCCAGACCTTCGTTACCTTCGATCTTTAGCTTGTTTTTGAACAAAGCCAGCTGACGTACTGGATATAGCTGTGTGTTGTTGCTTTCCATAAATAGTCCCTGACCATCAGAGATACCACCCAGAACTTCTTTGGCGTGGGCAACATCACCAAGGCGACCATAACCAAGGAAGAAGGCTTTGATACGAGACTTAAGTTCTTTTGACATATCTTTACGATAAATCATTGGATCAGATGGAATAAGCGGAGATGTCCAGATTACTTTGACCTTAGAAGCAGCTTCTGGTGCTTTTTTGAGAGAGCGTCCAATTTGCTCTGAATTATTTGCTGCAACATGAACTTGCTTGTTAGCTGTCGCCATCAAGTTTGTTTCATGATTTGCATTACGAACAGTCTTAAAACATTCTTTTGGATCAACGCCATTCTGTGCAAAAACGTAGTATGACGGCACAAGAAAACCAGAAGTAGAATTTGGATCACCGATACCAAAGTTCAAAGATTTGTCGCATTTGAAGATATCTTCAAGGCTGTTGATGTCTTTGTTATCAACATGCGTAATGATATGTGAATAGTAACCTTGGCTACCGTCTGCTTTTGACGTCTGTGCAAAAACTTCACCACCAGAACGATCAACAGCTTCCATACCAGATTTATTACCGAACCATGCAAGGTGAACTTTACCAAAGCGCATTGCTTCGATAACGCCCGCATAATCAGGGGCAAAGAAAGGATTTACTTTCATGCCAAGGGCAGTTTCAAGATCCTTCATCAAAGGAACCCACTGCTCTTTCAGATTAGACGTTGATTCTGTTGAAATGATCCCGAAGTTCAATTCAGTCGGATCTTTCTCAAGAGGTTTGTAATTAGTGTCTGCCTGAGCAACACCACCAACAAGTGCTGTTACAGCAACAGCTGCTGAAGCGATTAGTTTGCGAACCATTTTACCTGTTCTCCTAGTTTTAAAGTGCATAAATGCCAGATGAATGAGGAACTGCAGATCGTAATATTTAAGCTACGGCCTGTTCTGGAAGTGATGACACAACAGGCTCTTCCTGTTGCCCGGAACCTAGCAATTCCAAACTGTCATCACCGTAAAGTTGTTCGAGAAGTTTCGGCGTTAAACGCTTTGAGTCGCCGTCAAAAATAATTTCACCGTTACGCATCGCAATCGTACGAGGGCAATAACGAAGAGCATAATCAACCTGATGCAAGGAAACGAGTACGGTAACACCGTCTTCCTTATTCACATTTTCCAATGTATCCATTACTTTACGGGCAGAGGACGGGTCCAATGAAGCGATAGGCTCATCAGCTAAAATCACCTCTGCGCCTTGTGTAATAGCACGAGCGATTGCAGCACGTTGCTGTTGACCTCCGGACAGGGTAGATGAACGCTGCTCAGCAAGATTATCGATACCAACTCGGGCAAGTGCCTTCATGGCGATCATTTTTTCTTCCCGAGTAAAAAGACCTAGAGTCCCCCGCCATCTTGGGATCTGCCCCAAAAGACCGATGAGCACATTCGTCAAAACAGAAAGACGGTTCACCAAATTGAACTGTTGGAATACCACCCCAACATCAGAACGCGCAGCACGAACACCACGGCCCAGCTTTCCATTCTCTTGAATAATTTGATCAAGGACTTCGATTTTACTGTTATCGCTGTCACTTTTCATCAATCCGGAAAGATGTCGGATCAAGGTAGATTTACCAGAACCGGATGCCCCGATAAGGGCAACCATCTCGCCCTTATCAATCTGTACATCCAGAGAATTTAGAGCTTTTTTGCCCTTTGAGAAGGTCTTACTCAGACCAGTAACCTTGATCGCAACCATGTAACTTGCACCATAAACGATTGAATGTTTGTTGATGCTAGTCTGCCGCCTTTGAAAGACTCCTGCGTGATGGTTGTTTTAAGGTTCTGTTAACGTCCTTCTCTTTTCCTGCACAAGAAGGGAAGTTTGTCTAGATGAATTCCGTTCCTTTACAAATATCCCAAGGAGATCAGTTTCTCATATGATAGTAGGCTCGGGTTTTCTCGATAAAGAGTTCTATAGCTTCATCAGTAATGTCCATGTGAGTAACCAAGCGTATTTTAGGAGCTTGGACACCAATTAGTATTCCCTCTTCCAAAAGGAAATCAGCGAGGGCTTGATGATGCCCCTCGCCCGGGTTCATAAAGACCATATTCGTTTCAACAGATGATAAATCAATTGAGATCTCTGGAATAGATTGTAATCCTTGGGCTAGCTTCGTTGCTTTTTCGTGATCTTTTCCAAGTAAAGGAACATTATGTTCCAAGGCATAAAGACCACAAGCAGCAAGCACCCCGACCTGACGCATACCACCTCCCAAGAGCTTCCGCATACGCTTGGCTCGTTTTATCAGATGCTCAGATCCGCAGAGTACTGACCCAACTGGTGCTCCCAGTCCCTTGGAAAGACATATAGAAATTGAATCAACTGGTTCGCACAGTGTTTTTAACGACACATTCAAAGCCGTTGCCGCATTGAATATACGTGCACCATCAAGATGAACCCCTAGGTCATTCTCATGTGCGACCGCAGCTAAGGATGCGATACGTTCAAGACTTTGTACACGCCCATTCACTGTATTCTCAAGGCACAGTAAACGACTGATTGGACAATGAAAATCATCTGGCTTTATCGCATCCACTACCTGTTGAGGGTTAAGTCCACCCGAATTATTGGTCGGCAAGGGGAAGGGAGAAATCCCGCCGAGCACAGCCGCGCCGCCCGCCTCATCAATAAAGATATGATATTCATCCCCCGCGATATATTCATCACCACGACCACAATAACTCAAAAGAGCTGCGAGGTTACTTTGCGTGCCTGTTGGAAAGAAAAGGGCCTTTTCCATTCCAGCCATTTCAGCAAGTTTGTTTTCGAGTTCTGCCACGGTAGGATCATCATCATAGACATCGTCCCCTACCTCAGCATTCGCCATGATATCACGCATTCCTTTGCTTGGCTTTGTGACCGTATCACTGCGAAAATCAGCTATCAGCCCTGAATTAGAGCCAATCTTGTTTTTGCGATCCAACATACCTGAATACATACTAACTCTCCTGCGATACTTTAACGCCTTAAGGCCTGTTCATGAATTACGTGATGTTTACGAATAGTGTTTTATATAGAATGACGAAATTGTTTTTGGATAATCATCAAGATAATTGAATGCACCGCATCCACAAACATAAAGAAGAATGAAGACGAACGATAAACAGACTGAGAAACTTTGTCACGAAGGGAAATCAGGGCTAGGGTAAAAGCTTGCTATCATATTCCTCCAAGCCCCATATCTCTGAATTAAAAAGCATAAACCAAATAAAACAGTAGGCAGAATCACCCTAACTGATATTAGATAGACAATTAGAACGCTTCTCTTCTGTTTCTAGTCAACGGTATCTACACAGCATGTGGCAATCAATCAGATCAATCTCATCACTTCTATTTAGTTTTGCCATGCTTATGCTTGGTCAGGGGATGATCAACACACTGCTGGGTCTTCGCAGTCGCATTGAAGGCTTCTCAACTGAGACTACTGGCCTAATTATGACCGGTCAGTTTATTGGCATGTTGATTGGTGCTTTTTTAGCCCTACGGGTAATCGCGGCTGTCGGACACATTCGCTCCTTTGCTGCCTTTGCCTCGATCCTGTCCGTTGCCGTTCTTGCCCACGTTCTGTTTACCGATCCAATCTTTTGGTTTTTCCTAAGGATTGTGACAGGCTTTTGTATGGCCGGAATGATTATGGTGGTTGAAAGCTGGGTAAATGAAAAATCCAGCAATGAAAACAGAGGAAAAATCCTTTCGCTCTACATGATTACCAATTACATCGGGGCTGGTTCCGGGCAATTTATGATGCTTTTGGGCGATCCGGCCCAATTTCAGCTCTTTGTTATTGGCTCTATGGTTTACTCATTCGCCTTGGTACCTATTCTTTTAACCCGCGCAAAAGCCCCCACACCAAGTTCTCCAAAACGAATGGCATTCAAAAAACTCTTTCTGGTGTCACCTGTCGGTGTATTCGGAACTGTGTGTGCCGCTATGTCAAACTCATCCCTTAATAGTATGGGCGCCGTTTTTGGCAAAGATGTTAACCTTACTATTCCACAGATATCATCCTTTATGGCCGCCGCAATTTTTGGCGGAATGTTGCTACAATTTCCTATTGGACGTATATCAGACCGCTTTGACAGACGTACGGTTCTCATATTTTCGTCACTTCTAACTATTGGATCTTGTTTTGCCGTTATTTGGGCAACGGGACAGAGCTTTATTATTTTAATTGCAGCCGTTGCACTCTACGGCGGCATGTCCTTTACCATATACCCCATTTCGGCATCACAGGTTAACGACATGGCCGATAGAAAAGAGCTTGTTCAAGTATCCGCCGGGCTATTGATTGCGTATGGGGTTGGCGCCAGCTTGGGACCAACAATTGCTGCTCAGTTCATGGCTTATCTCGGCCCCGAAGGTATGTTTGTATTCTTTATGATAAATAACAGTTTGTTAGTTATATTTACCATTATCCGTATCTTCCAACGTAGAAGACATGGTGAGAGCAAAGCGCCCTTCCTGCCATTGGGTGGTAACGGCATGAGTAGTAAACAACTCTATACTGCGGCTATCAAGGCTGAGACATCTATAGAAAAAGATAAAAAGCCACAAAGCCAGTTATAGAATAGATCGTATATTAAAGAACATCTATTCACACGGCTCCGTCAACTTAAGCGGTAGTTCTAACACCGATGGTCTATCTTGACTTGAAACAACGCTTACTCGATCTTTAGCAAAAGCCCGTTACAGAACATTGCGAAAGCCAAGCGCATCGTTAACACATGCGCAGTCTTTTTTACATCCAAAATAAATACACAAACAGACCAAATAAAAATAGATTAAACACAATAGAACTAAAGAAACACACCCCCCTTAAATCCACAACAAAGAATCCGAACAAAAGTTAATTACAAAAAACACAATGATTGTGATTATTTTCTTATGATTATTAATAATTATCGTAATTTAATAAAAAAATCATACAAATATATGTAGCTATTAAAACATTATTTCTATCTAAAATTTTAAATACTGATAAGATATTTAAGTCATATTCCTCAACCATGGCCTGAGTGAGTTGCCTGAAAAGGCGGTGCCAATACGAAGAGCCCGAGGAGGCTAGAATGTCAGATTCAAACACACCCCGTAATTCCGACGACGCTACTTCTGAGATTGAAGCGTTAGAACAAGATCCTGTTCTTGCTATAGGCCAAGCAGCCACAGAACTTTCTATTGATTTGCCCGCTGTTGGGACATCCCAAGCAATTACTGCGCAGGCAGGTCAACGATTACAGCTTAATTTTGATGCGACACAAGCTGCCGCTGTTGTTGATGGACAAAATCTCGTTCTGAATTTTGACCTGGATAACGATGGTACCCCAGAAAGTAGTATCGTCTTTGAGAACTTGGCAGGTGAATTTTCTGGCGGAGATGCGCCTCTTCTTATCATTGACGGGACAGAGGTTGCTGCCAGCCAGCTTATAGGCCTCGTTCTGGCGCAGGCTGGGGATCTACCGCTTGAAACAGCGGCTGGTGCAGGTGCTGGCCCCGCAGGTGGCGGAGGTAGTGTCTATAGTGAAGACACGGGTAGTGTTATCGACTTGCTCATAGCCCAAGGCATTATTGGTCCTACAGAACTTAATTTTGGACTTCTTGATGGTATTGACGAAAACACCGACCCTGCGGAAGGGACGCTCGACGTTACCTTTATAACAACTGAAACAGAAGTTCCAGATTATGAGGGCGGTATATCAGGCACCTTTGCTGGTGGCTTTGAAGATTGGTTACCGAACCAGCATTTACCCGGTGGCGATGAAGGGAAAGATGATAATCCCTTTGGTGGTGAAGGCGGCGAAGATACTTTAGAGGCTGTCGCGGCACCTATGCAGGTTATCTTTACTTTTGTGCCAGCAGATAACGAAACGCTTGATTTTGTCGTAATGGACCCCCTCCCCGATGGAGCCCGCTTATTCGTTGGCGGCACCGATTTAGGTGATGAATATGTCGGTGGTTTCCCAGCTGTCATCGCAGGTGGTGATTTAGGGGATGTATATATTCTGCCCCCGCCAGATTCAGATGAAGATATCAATGTTTCCGGAACCGCGGTAATTACAGATCCAGATTCAGGTCTATCGGCTGTACTCCCTTATTCTGTCGAGGCTATTATTGATGCTGTCGCTGACATGCCACTACTTTCTTTAGGTGGTGAAGGCGGCGAAGGTGGCGAAGGCGGTGAACATAATTACCCTGACCTTCAAGAAAGAGATCAAATCACAGATTTACCAGACGAAAATGACAATGAAGTTTACTTAACTGGTGGCCTGAATGATCCCATTGGTGAAGAAAGCGTTATAAAACTCCCCATCAATGCTGAGCTTTGCGACAAAGATGGATCTGAAACATTAACCCTCGTTCTCTCTGGTATTCCTGCTGCCTTTACCATTAACGAAGAATGCACAAATTTACCTGAAGGATGGGAGCTTTTCGGTCCAATCACCCCTGCACCTGTTCCAGATGACGGCGGCGAAGGTGGTGAAGACAGCATACTGACGGAAGAACCAGGTGAATTGGTTCAATATATTATCCGCTACACAGGCGATCTTCCTGATCCAGATGATCCCGACCTTGATCCTTCGGAAACCGTAGACTTTACAACTTTTGGGGGCCTTGTCGCATTTAATACGAATGATTACACGACAACGGGTGTTGATGTAGAAGGCGGTGAAGGAGGTGAAAGCCCTGTCCCGACAGTACTAACAGATGAACAATCTATCATTCTTCCCCCTAAACCAGAAGATGGTGGACGCTATCAAGAAGGCCCGACACATACGAACGGCCCAGTTGTCATTACTGTTCAGGCCATTGCGGAAGAACAAGAAACAGACATTGGAACCGACGAATTAACGACTGAAAACAATATAGCTACTGCAGAAAGCCGCTTTGTTTTTGATATCGAAGAAGATGTTCCTGATATTGTCCGCTATGCAAAACTGTATCTGGATGAAACCGAAGGTGTCCAAACATCAGATGAATGGCGTGCGGCCAATGATGTCCCCGGTGTTTCAGATGCACAGACTATTCTGGCGACGGCAATGGCTGCGGATAGTACTGTAGGCGGCGAAATTGTCAGCCGAGGCTTCACATCCATAGTAGACGGGTTAAATCTCTACACTGATGGTTCGAATGACGAAGCAGATGGTTCTGATGGGCCTTTGGATACTGATGCCCCTTCAAGTCCCAGCTTCTCACCACCTGATGATCTGGAAGATATTCGCTTTATTGACTATGACGGCGCATACAGTGGTGTAAAAACAACTGATGGCTCACATATCAATCTCTATTCTTCGGACTCAGATCCTTCTGTTATTTATGGGCGTGTCGGCGGCGAAGATGGCGAATTGGCCTTTGTGGTAACAATTGGTGCTGATCTTACTAATGGCGAAAATGACGTCGATATCTATGTCGAACAGTATCTGTCGCTCAAGCATCCAAAAACTTACTCTCACGACGAAGACATCAATACAATGAAGCTTAGGTTCTTCGCTGTGGACGATGAAGGCGACCAGAGTAATATCGGAAAACTGAGAATCAACTTTGATGATGATGGTCCTAAGATCGGCGGGCATGAGTTCCTCTGTGTCGATGAAACCGATTTTGATAACAGCGCGGTTATTTCAGATTCAGGTGTATTCGATACCTTTGACTTTGGCGCTGATGGTCCAGCCATTGACGACATTCGTATCAGCATGTTTTCTCTTGGTACCATCAGAACATCCGATGGAAACCACGCTGTCAGTACAAGCCAATCCGGAGATACCCTGATCGGTACAGCTGATGGTGAAGAAGTGTTCAGGTTCACTGTTAATCCGGATGGATCTTACAGTTACGAACAGTATGAAGCACTGGAGCACTGGAACTCCTATAACCATAACGAACCAATCGGAATGAAATTTTCCGTACGGATTAAAGATGGTGATGGTGATAAAGCCTATGGCAATGTCATCCTTAAAGTTCTTGATGATGGGCCAGATATCGGTGGTCAGGAAATGGTGATGGTCGATGAGACTGACCTGAACACAAATGCTTCAATCAAGGATGGTGGTGCTTTTGATATCTTTGATTTTGGGGCCGATGGACCACAAACAGACTATGGCTGGTCCCCTCATAACGACGCCATCAAAATTTCAGTAGACACCAGTGGCATCACAACCGCTGAAACAGATACGCCAATTACAACGTCACAAGTTGGCAATGTACTCACCGGGTGGGCTGGTGGTGACGTCGCCTTCACCTTTACGGTAAATCCAGATGGCACTTATGAATACGAGCAATTTATCGCCTTGGAACACCCAAATACGAATGATCACAATGATCCGCTTCCTATGAAGTTCTACGTCAAACTTGTTGACGGAGATTGGGATTATGACTGGGGTTCAGTGGATGTCATCGTAAAAGATGATGGCCTGCTTGCCCACAATGACGAAGAATGCGTAACTGAGATTGAAAAAGAAACCCAACCGCAAAATATCGGCATTGTGATGGATTTCAGTGGGTCAGTCAGCAATAGCGACCTCGCCACAGAAATTGCCAGCGTAAAAACCTTTATCCAGACGCTGTTTGCATCGGGGGCAAGTGTTTCAGTATCACTTGTGGCCTTTGGTGCTGACGCCGCTAACCTTGGAACCTTCACTGATTTGGCTTTGGCTGAAGCCGCACTTGATGGCACCAGTCGTGGTATCATTAATTCCGGCGCAACTGATTATGAAGCTGCTATGGAGATGTTATTCTCTGACAGCGGCGGTGACTTTGAATATGTTCCAGGTGCCAATAATCAGGTCTTCTTCCTCAGTGATGGAGAACAGAATGACGGTGCTTCCCCCCTAAGCAATGGATCTATTGTGCTAGATAGTGGCGGTAAATCTGACCTGCTGGACGGCGACATTGGGTTCACGGCTGTTGGTATTGGAACTGGTGTCCAGAAGAGTGATTTTGTCGATTTCTTTGATGGTGGCGTTGTTGCCAATGATGGCGAAGTCCTGAACGCGGCAACTTTCGAAGATCTTGCCGATGTGCTGATTGGAACAATCGGATTGAGCAACACCGTTAGTGGTAACGTTGTCACTAACGACGAAATTGGTGCCGATGGACTTGATCGTATTTGTGATATCGAAATCGAAGGCACAACCTTTAGCGTTGATGATGCCGGAGTTCTAACGGGTCCAACAACGGGCACCCCATCTGCAACTTATGACGATGGAACCAAACTCTTAACCGTTACATCATCCAAAGGAACGCTTGAAATATATCTGGATGATCAAGGTGGTAATGCTGTTGGTGACTTTACTTACACCAGCTTGCCAGCCGTTCAACATGGCGCACCGGGATCGCCAACAGATGACGTTGTTGATGATGTATTCACCTATTCTATCCTCGATAACGACGGTGACAAGTCGTCAGCAAATCTAACAATCTGCATCAAGGATGATGAGCCTGTTGCAAACAATGACGAGATTTGTCTTGTTGCCCTCCCCGGTGAAACGCCACCGCTTAATATCGCCTTTGTAATTGACGAGAGCGGATCGATTGGCCAATCAGATTATCAGACCCAGATTAATGGTGTCCGTAGCTTTATTGACAATCTCGTAGCAGAAAGCACTGCGTTGGAAACACTGGCTTTCTCTCTGGTTACTTTCGGGACGAATGCCGAAGACTATGGCACCTTTGTCTTTGATGGCTTCGCAGGTGGAACCCTTAATCTTGATGACTTCAAGCGCCTCAAAAATGATGACACCCTGTCATCGACAACCCTAGATGATCAACTTTCGACCATTTATGGGGCTTATGATGGGTCAGGCTCAACCAACTATGATGCAGGTATGGCGTCAATGTTCGGGGTGAATTCTGAATATCTGGACAATCCTGTGACAGGTTTACCATCACATGAAAGTCACCTTTATTTCATCAGTGATGGTTCACCTAACGACACGAGCACAGTTGATCCATTCGAGATCGATAGTGGTATCGCAACCGCGATTGTTGATAACGACATCCAGGTTACCGGAATCGGTATTGGCACAAGTACCTCTGTTGAGAATGGGCTAGAGGATTATTTCCTTAATACGGGCGGCGGTGATTCCGGAAATCCTTCTATCCCCGGCAGTCTCTATAGCTTTGTCAGTGTACCAAACTTCGCTGATCTTGCTGATGCCCTAGATGGTACCGTCGGCGGAACCGATGCCAGTGGCAACCTTCTGACAAATGACGAACCGGGTGCTGATGGATTTGGTGCTGTTGCGATTACCGAAGTTCTTCACGATGGCGTTGTTTATACCGACGTAAGTGACGGTAGTAGTGATGGAATGATCATTATCGCGTCTACGGCCGAAGGCGGTAAACTGGTGGTCGACACTGCCACAGGCGATTACACCTATACCGCCCCGGGCGCAGTTAATGGTGATTATGAAGAAACCTTTGTCTATACCATGGTCGATGGTGACGGCGATCCTTCTTCCGCAGACCTAAAAGTCTGTGTAACATTGCCAGAGCCAGTTGATGCGGTAAACGATATCATCCTTACAAACATTACCTCTGGTGATATCGATATTCCTGATTCAGCATTGCTATTTAATGATGACATCAATGCAAGTACAACACTCACCGATGTTGATAACCCTGTAAACGGGGCCGTCAGCGAAAGTGGTGGTGTCGTGACCTTCGTATCAGATGGCATGGATGTTTCCAGTCTGGGATTTGGGTCCGGTAGTACGGTCCAGACAATTTCAGAGCGCAATTATGGATCTGATGGCTACTTTTATCATGATCCTCCCGGACCTAATAATGATCATGTCGATAACTATGAAAGCAATAGTGATCGGGATACATCAGGCTCTAACCGCTCTACTCAACTTAGCCGTACAAGTTGGGTCAGAGATGACACCACCCCAGCCAATGAAGTAGTACACCTACTTAACATTAATGGGCGGATTAGAGACGCAAGTGATCGTGATGGCTCCTCAACAACTAGACGCTATGATCGTGATAGTTACCAGATCGCTTTGTTAAGTGGCGAAACATTCTCATTAGAAAGCTTCACGGGTAGCTCTAATCTCAAGGTTGTTCTGTTTAGTCCAGGAGGATCAGTCATTGACTCAGATTTTAATCCGGGTGAAAGCTATACAGCCACAGGTTCAGGAAACTACTATATCCGTGTCCAATCAACCGACGGTAAATATGGTAGTGGAACACGAACACGAGACTACGAAGCAGAGCTTTCCATTGAAAGTACTGACATCGTTCAACCAGTGGACGGCGGCTTTGATTATGACATATCAGATACACTTACATCTGATACTGCCAGTGCATCCGTCGAATATCAGGACGGTAGTACGATTACCGGTACGGGCGATGGTGAAATTCTTGTCGGTGGTGATGGTGATGATACCCTCCTCGGCGGCGGTGGAAATGACACCCTGATCGGTGGTGCAGGATCAGACACCTTAACGGGTGGTACTGGGGCAGATACCTTCCTCTTCTATGGTCAAAATGTTGGTGTTGATGTGGATACCATCACTGATTATGACAATAGCGAGGGTGATATTCTGGATGTCAGTGATCTGATTGTCTTTGATGACAATACCGATGTTGTTGCGAACTTTATTCGAGCAACGGATACAGGGCCAACTACATCACTGGAAATCTCTAGCGATGGCGTTACCTATACAGAAATTGCTGTTATGGAAAATGTCAGTGCGACAGATATCCTGACGGTTATTCTTGATAACGACGAACACATGATTGTCGTTGGATAGTTTCACCCCTTAACGAACAAAACCCCCGTAGAAAAACTGCGGGGGTTTTGTTGTTTAGCTATGCTATTTAAGGTCGGAAAACCTTCCACCCATTCGCTGTCTTTAACCAAAATGCGCCTTGGGTAATTGTTGTACGCCCTGTGGCAACATCCGTTTTTTCTTCAAACTGTATTGGTCCTTGATCCTGACTGTTTACAACCTGATAAGCACGTCCGCCCAATATTTTATTCACCTGTACATCTTTGCTTGATTTGATCGTGTATTTACCACTGAGTAATTCAGAAACCATACCCTTGATCATTTCAGGGGGCGGCCCACCAGCAAGAGGTAGATCGGTAAACATCGGTTCAAAGAAAGCCATATAACCCTTGGCATCACCAACCTCTGCGGCTTGACGCATCATCTCTATCGCTTCCAACAAGCCATCATCAGTAGTAACGTCACCTGTCAAATAGCTGAAGGCGGGCTGGGCCTTGGCCTGAAAAATGGCGCTTTGTTCCCCTGCCCCTTGTTGAGACAACTCAGCCAGTACATTTTCATTCTTACCCGGCTCTTTGGGAAAATCGCCTTCACAAGCAACGAAAACCTCTGCACGCCCTGTCGCATCTGGGTTATCAGTAATAAGTTCAATCTTGAAATCATTATCCCCCTCTAACAACAGGTTTGCCGGAACAGTATTCGAATGCGATCCCTTGTGATTTATCAGGATGACATTATTTACGCGCACCCTTAGTTCTGCTGCGTCACTTCCTTGAAGCGCAACCGCTGTTATTTCCTTACATGCAAAAGCAGGCATTGTAGTTAACCCCATTGATCCAATTGTAATCAGAGCCAAATAAACAGGCTTCATATTTTTGAGCATGACTTTTCCTTTGAATTTAAGGCCCGTTGAACTTTAAGCCATTTAATTTCAAATCTTTTAATTACGAGTATGGGGTTGGCCTAAAGGTCTTATCATCAATCCGTCGGACAGCACCCAATGTTTTGTTCACAACTAGGTCGGTCAAACGCAAACAACAGTTCAAATAAAAATATAAAAATTCCATCTAACTGTTTTTATTTCTATAATTCCCAAGGGTTTTAACAATTACCTTTGATCAATCCTGCACCGTAAATGGAATCACGTCCATGATCCCCCAAATCAATTACGGAAAAAGACAAGGCCCGAGATAATACCTGTCGTGACATTTTCGGATTATTTTTGAGAATAAGTGACGCAACAGCCAAGGCATGAGGTGTCGCAAAGGAGGTACCGGAAACATACGCGCCCTTATTCCCCGGCACAGCTGTCCAGATATCCACACCGGGGGCGGCATAATCAATAAAATTCCCCTGATTGGCATCACGGTATATCTTGTGACGGGAATCAATGGCCGTAATTGTAAAGACTCCCTCTAAAGCTGCCGGGTAACTTACAGGTGCGTCAGGTCCTTTATTTCCAGCACTAGAGAAAACAAGGGCACCTTTTTCTAGCGAAAGAACGAAACCTTTGTTTAACACCCTGTTCGCCACATCAGTACTAAGCGAAACATTGATTAAACGTACATGGTTTTCAAGCAACCAATCCAGCCCCTGTAATACCGCAACAGTACTCGCCAATTGATCCCCGGAATTGTTCAACCTTAAAACCACCGCATTAAATAGCTGTGTTCCGGGTATCAGCCCTTGATAACCATTTTCTTGATTATTACCGATCAAGATAGATCCAATTGAAGTTGCATGGCTAAGGTCAATCGTCTGATTACCCAAAAAATTACGTGATACAATGGCCTGCCCGTCAAAAGCAGCGTGGTGCTGATCAATCGCACCATCCAGAAGACCAATGGGGAAACCAAGCTGTGTTACCTGACACCCTTGATCCAGATCCCAACCAATCGCTTTTTGTGCATATAAACGAGGTTTTGCAGAAGCAGTAAGATCATTATTAAAATCAACCTCGGCATTTGGAAAAACAGTTCTCAGCTCTTGAATAACAGCCCCCGCGTTTGTAGAACGGGTCTGAATCAATACTGATTTCAAGGCATCAAGATTGTAAACTTCGAGAACAGGTAAACGACGTCTTTGAAGTTCAGAACGAACGGCATTTTCCTGTGCACCATCAACCAGAATAATGACATCCTGTTCGATAGAGACATCATTGACCACACTGGTTTCCGTAGGACAAATGCGTACACTTAAACCTGTATTATCAAACGCTTGCCCGGCACTCTTCTTAAAAAAGACGAGGTCATATTTTGTATCTAAATCAATACCCTTTTTGGGTAAATAACTTGAGATCAGAGTATTTTTTTTATTTAAAACATCCAACTCTATCAGGTCATGAGTATTACTTAACCCCAAGCGATAAGTATTTGGAATATCGTCAAAATTCTTGCCCTGAATTGTTAATATTGTGCCCGGAC
>NZ_CAKZMP010000391.1 GCF_937128705.1 uncultured Kiloniella sp.
GATGGTGATATCGCGCTCTTAAGCCAGCTCCCCTTTGTACGCTTCAATCACCTGACAGGCGTCGGTCGCGTTATTGAACAAAGCCTTAAAAACAGAGGTGCAAATTTGAGAGAAGCCATGGAACTTGATTCTCTCGAAGCAATCCAACGTATGGTCGCCAAAGGCCTAGGTGCTGCAATTGTGCCCGAAAACAGCCTAGAAGACAGAACAAACCTGCTGGTTCGTCCCTTTGGCAAACCGAGTGCAACACGAACAGTCTCACTTGTTGAAAAACATCGTGGGCAACGCCCGGATCTGACTGGGCTTCTAGCGACCACACTCAATGACGTATTACACAGCTAAATCACACAAAAGCGGCACCACACCATTCTAATAAATGGACCTACAGGAACCCCAAATTGGCCCTATGCTACGAAACGTAATCATCAACAAAAAGATTACATCAGGAAAGATAATACAAAGCGCGATTTACGCGTATGGAGCCAAAGAAAATGTCCTTGGATACAACATCCACTGCAACAGACCTGCAGACCAAACCTAGTGTTTGTCCCCTAGACTGCCCGGATACCTGTAGCCTGTCTGTTGTCACAGACGGCAAACATATCATTCAGGTACGTGGTTCAAATGCCAATCCCTATACCGCCGGTGCCATATGCAAGAAAGTCTCAAATTACTACCCTGATTTCATTCATGGTGAGCGTCGCTTAACGCAGCCTCTCCTACGAACAGGTCCCAGAGGGTCATTGGAATATAAAACCATCAGCTGGAAAGAAGCCCTTGATCGTGTATATGACGGTTTGACTTCTGCCATTGAAAAACATGGACCTCAATCCGTACTTCCCTTTAACTACGCTGGCCCTCATGGGCAATTAGCTGGCGGGTCAATGGACTTTCGTTTTTTCCATAAATTAGGCGCTAGCCAACTCGACAGAGGCCCCCTTTGCGGCGCTGTGCGGGGAACCGCTTACACCAGCCTGTTCGGGAACACCCCCGGTATGGAACCAGAACAGGCGGTTAAATCTGACCTGATTGTTGTGGCGAGCAATAACGTAACGGTTTCAAATCTTCATTTAGCGCGGATAATCAAAACGGCTAAAAAGAATGACGCAAAATTGATCGTCATTGATCCCAAAAGGGTAAAGATTGCTGATCAAGCTGATCTCTATATTCAGATTAAACCCGGCACAGATATTGTTCTCTTTTTGGCACTGGCTGCTGAGTTAGAAAAGCGTTCCGCGCTCGATACAGTATTTATTGACCGTTGGATATATGGCATCGAAGAATACCTGAACGCCGCCCAGAAATACTCTTTGGAAGATGCCGCAAAGATTTGCGAAATCCCCCCGGAACAGATTCAAGAATTCCTGAGCATCTATACCGCTGCAAAAAATGTTTCCATGTCGGTTGGAAATGGAGCAGAACGCGGACATTCCGGTGGATCTTCTATTCGTGCAGCTATGGCACTTCAGGCTATCACTGGTAATATGGGACGGTCCGGGGCTGGTATCATTGCCAAACAAGGCCTCGCGTTCCCTGCGACAACAGCCAAGCTCCGACGCCCGGACCTTATGCCAGAAGGAACAAGAATGCTGAACATCGTCGATGTGGCTAAACACATTCTCGACGATAGTCTGGCTCCCCCTATCAAAGCCGTCTTTATCTATAACCATAACCCGGTTTGCACTCACCCGGACCAAAACAGAATGCGCCGCGCGCTCAACCTGGAAGATCTCTTTATCGTTGGCTGCGATGTCGAGATGAACGACAGCATGGCCTATGCAGATGTTATTTTACCCGCCTCAAGTCATTTTGAGTTCCCGGACATCTATGCGGCCTATGGACAAGCCCATTTGCAAAGGGCTGAACCTGTTATTCCGACAGTGGGGAATTCCCTCCCCAATACCGAAATTTTCCGCCGATTGGCCGCCCGGTTTGGATTTAACGATGATCTGTTTAAAGCAGACGATTACCAATTGATGGATGAAGCTTATGATCCATCAGCCCTACAAATGAAGGGCATACGCCCCAGTGAAGTACCTCTTGATCGTTCTTTGCCTATGTTGGCAGAGAATGATCAGGAACTCATCATGTGCCAAACCGTTTTTCCGGCAACAAAATCTGGCAAAATAGAGCTTTACTCTGAAGATATGGAACAACAGTTCGGGTATGGACTTCCTCGCTACGAAGAAGTCGTACAGGATCTTCCCTTCGCCTTGATCTCTCCGTCATCAAGCAAGCGGACAAATGCAACCTTTGGCGGGCACAAAGAATCAATCGGCATAGAGCAACTCGAAATCCATCCACAAGATGCGCTAGCAAAGGGTATTTCAAACAATTCAAAAGTGAAAATATGGAATACTTTGGGAGAAGTCATTCTTCAGGCCAAGATCACCGAAAAGGTCAAACCCGGTGTTTTCTACTCACCGAAGGGGACTTGGTTAAAATCCAGCGATTCAAATCAAACAGTTAATGCTTTGATCAATTCCGAGACAAGAACTGATATTATGTCAGGTGCCTGTTACAACGACACATTTGTTGATATTGCTCCGGCTTGAGAACGCTCTATCTCTGAATTTCTACCACGCATAAAAAAGGCCGCTGAAAAGCGGCCTTTCACATAACTTGTAGCAAAAGTCAGAGACCTTTTTGCCCCATCTCTAGGAACTTGTCCCGGCGCTTCTGGCGAAGCTCGGCACCTCCAAATTGGGATAGCTCTTGCAAATACTTTTCAATACTATCACCTAATGCGGTCATACAGGTCTCTTTAGCACGATGTGCCCCGCCCATTGGCTCTGCGATGATTTCATCGATCACACCAAGGGTTTTCAGGTCTTGAGCAGTCAATCGAAGAGCTTCCGCAGCTTCTTTTGCTTGATCACCAGAACGCCAAAGAATAGAAGCACAGCCTTCAGGCGAGATCACAGAATAAATTGAATGCTCTAGCATCAACACGGTATTCGCGGCAGCTAGCGCAATCGCCCCGCCCGATCCGCCTTCGCCGATAACAGCAGAAACAAGAGGTACTTTGATCGCAAGGCATTTTTCGATACTGCGCGCAATCGCTTCGGATTGACCGCGTTCTTCAGCACCTACACCCGGATAGGCACCAGCCGTATCAACCAACGTAATGACAGGCAAATCAAAGCGCTCTGCCATATCCATCAAACGCTGTGCTTTACGGTAACCTTCGGGACGCGCCATGCCAAAGTTGTGCTTTACACGACTGTGCATGTCAGCGCCTTTTTCTTGGCCAATCACGACAACGGATTGACCACGGAAACGACCTAAACCACCCAGAATGGCGAAATCTTCTGCAAACGCACGATCGCCGGCCAAGGGTGTATAATCTTCGATTAGCGCCTCGATATAGTCCTTGCAATGCGGACGATCGGGATGGCGCGCGACAAGCGTTTTTTGCCAAGGACTCAGCTTTGCGTATGTTTGGCGCAACAGCTTATCAGCCTTAGCTTCCAGTTTGGAAACTTCTTCAGCAATGTTTACATCACTGCTGCTGTCAGATAGGTGCCGCAGGCCTTCAATCTTACCAGCAAGCTCAGCAATCGGTTTTTCGAAATCTAGGAAATTTTGCATAAGGCGTTGTCTATCATATCGTGAAAATCAGTCAACAAATATAGTCGTGTATAGTACCTTTCAAGCGCACAATTTCAAGTTCTAGCTTTATTGCCCCTAATCCAATTAGCACAGAATCTTACGACCCGGTAAAATAAAGGCCGCCCCCCTCAGAAGCCGGCCTTTGTCCAAAATCAAATTTTGTTATGGTATTAACTTGCAGAATTAGCGTCTGCTAGTGCAATTTCTTCTGCTTTTTCAACCATCACACTGGCCTGACGAATAGAGGCGATGTCTATGAGACGCCCATCCAGAGAAACGGCGCCCTTGCCTTCGCGTTGCGCCTGCTCCATTGCTTCGAGAATACGATTGGCTTTGTTCACTTCGGCTTCCGATGGGCTGTTAACTTCGTTCGCGATACCAATTTGATTGGGATGGATCGCCCATTTCCCTTCACAGCCCAAAATTGTCGCTCTGTTCGCCTGGGCGCGATACCCTTCTGGATCTGAAAAATCCCCAAAAGGACCATCAATGGCGCGTAGACCGTTCGCACGTGCAGCAACAACCATGCGCGCAATCGCATAATGCCACATATCACCCCAATGGAAATCTCTTGGTGTATCACCATCAACATCTGTTAAAACACCATACATTGGGTTCGGACCACCGATCCCAGTCGTTCTGGCTTTCGTTGATGCTGCATAGTCCGCGACACCAAAATGCAAGCTCTCATTTCGTTTCGAAGCGGCCGCTATTTCGTGGATATTCTGCATACCCAAAGCTGTTTCGATAATCATTTCAAAGCCAACAGTTTTTTTACGACGCTTTGCTGTCTCAACCTGCGTACACAACATATCAAGTGCGTAAATATCAGACGCGGTACCCACCTTGGGAATCATGAACAGATCCAGCCTGTCGCCAGCCTGTTCCAGCACCTCGATCACATCCCGATACATATAAGGTGTATCCAAGCCATTAACACGAACTGACAACGTTTTACTTCCCCAGTCGATATCATTTATGGCTTCAATAACATTCTTACGGGCCTGTTCCTTATCATCTGGGGCCACCGCATCTTCCAAGTCCAAGAAAATGACATCTGCTTTGGATGCAGCTGCTTTTTCAAACAGTACAGGATTGCTTCCCGGTACCGCGAGTTCGCTACGATTTAAACGTGAAGTGGTTTCTTCTGGAATTGTAAAGCTCATGTTTTACTCCCTGGGTTTCGGTCAGCTTTTTGAAAACAGCTAACTCTTATTGTGCACCGCAACATAAACTGTGACCTGACAAATTAATTCTGTCAACCTTGAGGAAAAATTTGAGGGAAGATTTGAGAGAAAAGAATTTGTGCGCCTAACAAAGTGAGCGCATGAACCATGCAGCCCATCAGGGTCGGAAGATATTCCTGAAACTATGATAATTTCATTTTACAAAAGAGATCAAGGTTTTGAGGACAGGGGGTGCTTTTCAAACACAAGCTTCTGCAAACGCTCTTGTAAAACATGCGTATAGATCTGTGTTGTCGAAATATCAGAATGTCCCAGCATTTTCTGAACAGATCTCAAATCAGCGCCGTTTTCCAATAAATGGGTCGCAAAAGCATGCCGCAAAACATGAGGAGAAACCTTCGACGGCATAATCCCACTCTTTATGGCTAGCTCTTTTAAGAGCTGCCCGACACGATGGCGGGTCAAATAGCCACTTTTCCCTCTGGAAGGAAAAACCCATCCCGTATCTTTGGCCTTATCCCGTTCCAGATTGGGTAGAAAGTTATCACGCACAAGAAGGTAACGATCCAACGCGTCGCGAGCCTGGGGGCTAAGAGGTACAAGCCGCTCTTTGTTTCCTTTACCCATCACGGTCAGAATACGCGGGTCACGTTGTGTTTGGGATACCTTCAAAGATACAAGTTCACTGACCCGCATCCCGGTTGCATATAACAATTCAATTAACGCACAAAGACGTAAGCCTTCATCTGTTCGGTTTTCCTGCGCAGCTTTTAGAAGAGCGCCTGTATCATCAACAGAAAGAAACTTTGGTAAAGACTGTGCCATACGCGGCGTACCAATTTCTGCAACGGGATTGTCTTGCCTTATATCTTCTTCCATCAGGAACAAATAAAACTGCTTTAAAGAAGAAAGATGGCGTGCCTGCGTTCTGGCACTAAGCCCTTCCGCAGTTAGATCAGCCAAATAGGCACGAATATCCGAAGCCTCAACAGCCAGTAGATCTTTTCGACTGCTCGACAAAAATTCATCAAACCGTTCCAGATCTCGCTCGTATGCTTCTAAGGTATTTTGACTGGCGCCGCGTTCAGCAGACATCATCTCTAAAAAGATAGAGATTTTGGATGCAGCAGACATCAGGCACCAGCCATCAACTAAATACCACTAAGAACAGTTGCTTCAATTGCCAACGAACGGGCTTCGTCTTGTAAACCAACGGAATACAGCGCTTCGACAACACCACCGAGGGCAAGACTATGCGTATCACCTGGTCCCTCTTCGCCCAAAATGATAAGGCTAAGTAGAACAACCTCGGCCAAACGTCCGCCGTTTTGTGCATCTTTCAAGGCATAAAGCAGGGCCGCCGATGGGGCCAAACCAGGTGACGCAATTTCCAACGAGGCAAGTTCGCCCCAGCTCAGACGTGTGTCTTCGCCCAGCGCCTGCATACATGAGCGTAGCATCACTAACTGTTGGTTCAAAACTTCCGGGCCAATACCACTTTGAGCAGATGCCCAGCCCTTTAAAGTACCGTATCTTTCGCCGCCTTCCATACCGGAAAGACGTGCATAGGGCCAAAGGGCCGTTAGATTTGCAGCAGCGGTCTCTTCGCTCAACATATATTGACGCGCCAAAAGCAACCAGGCATCAGCCCGTTCGCGTTGTCCCGCCAGATAGAGTGTTCGTCCGGCTGGCAAAGCAAACCAGGTCAAATCAGAAGAGTGTGGAATTTCAGAAACGAGATCCGCGATGACTCGTGACATCAGGAAACTGGTTCCATCTTTGCCGGCCTGATCCAGTGCTGCTTTGACAATCTCGGCTCTTGCCGCAGGAACGGCCTGTAGCTGGGAAGCTTGTAAGAACAAGGCGCGCAAAGCTGGCCCTTCGCGATTTATTTGACCACCGACAACAGCATCAATTTCTTCTGGTTCAAAGGCATAGCCACTATACAGATTAACAAGCTCATCAGATGACAAAACACCGCTAGTGACAGCAGCTTCCGCAGCATAAACCCGTCGTTCCAGCGGATAGCCTTCGTCATGGATCAAAGCGTTCCGGACACCTGGGTTGAGAAAATTGTCCAATTCCTCAGAAAGTTGTGACCCTGAAAGGGTCGCCAACGCCCAGTGAATAGGCTCAACTCGTCCAGCACTTTTCCCGGAAAACTTGATATTTGCACCGGATGCAGCAAGGGCAAGTTCTTCAAAAAGAGGATCAGATTCTTCACCCGTCTCTCTAAGGAGATCCAGACTCAATAGAGCCTGATCAACTTGTTTTTGCAGGAAGTGGCAATAGACCATGCCACGTATCCAGTAACTGTCCTTACCAGTCGCGGACATGCCCTGAATTACCTGACAAGCATCTCCGTTTTTCCCCGTCATCAACAAGCTATCGCTTCTATACCGGGCCTGTTGCTCGTTATCTGAACGTGTTGGGATACGCTGGAACAGATTATCAAGGTCAGTATAGGCACCCAATTCTGCGAGTTTTTCCAAGCGGAGCGACAAAAGGCTCTGTTCACTTTGCAAGGGCTTATCGTCCAATGGACGTCCGGCACTCGATAACAAAAGCCTTTTAGCAAGGTTATTACCAACGGCAGAGCTGTAGCTGACAGGCATTTGCTTAATCAGGGAAAAAACATCCTGTAAGGAGCTTTGTCGCCACATATCATAACCAAGTCCACCTTGGCCTGGACTAAGCGTTCCGATGCTATCTAAATCCAGACCACCAAGGCTATTAACCTGTATTCCACCAGAACTAATCGGTGTGCTCTCTACAACAGGCGAAGCAGGAGCCTTGATCAAAGGTTCTCCCGTTACCGATGGGTTGGGTGTCGGTTGCTGCGGAATTAATTGCGTTTGAGCATACGCTGATGCCCCGACCCCGATAGACAGTGCCGCGACGGAAAGCCTCAACGCCGTTCCCGCAAGGGCCAATTTAGACAACTTAAATGGCATTTTAGTTTGTGAGGCGATCATTTGGAATGACCTTTTCCACGTTTGCAGAAGGCGCGGGAATATCCCACGTCAAAAGGAAAACTCCTCCTGCGAGTAAAGCACCGATCAGGATAACAAAGACAAAAAGGCCGAATTTCTTCATGGAGCGTAAGCTTCACTCTATCTGTTTGGATCAATAAATTATTCATACCACCATATATCTATCAGCAGAGTATGGCGAGATTGGGACAGTCTAAAACCCGGTTTTGCTTCTGTAAACAACCTGTTGAGATACGAGGGCCTTTTATTTGGATCTTAGCTGACAGACAGACCCTCGGTATGCCCATCTACGGTCAAAACCTGTCCGGATATTTTGCTCCCCTTTGGTGAAGACGCAAAGAGTATCATATTTGCGATATCTTCGGGGGAGACAAAAGTTCTCATCGACGTCTGTTTTTCGAACTGTTCGCGGACAACATCCACGGAAACACCTTGGGTTTGTGCAGACGCGTCAATCACCCGGTCCATTCGTGGCCCAGATACAGAACCGGGTGCTACGGCATTAACCCGTATACCAAAGGGCCCAAGTTCCATCGCCATCGTTTTGGTAATCCCAACAACAGCCCACTTCGCCGCCGCATAAGGCGTCCGATAAGGAAAGCCAAATAATCCCCCGGTAGAAGATAAATTAAATATTGCCCCGCTTTTTTGCTTTTTCATCACAGGGATGGCCTCTCGGGAAAAGAGAAATTGCGAATCAATATTCACAGAAATACATTTTTGCCATGCATCATAATCCAGTTTTTCAAGTTCGCCGGTCTGACCCGCTGTGCCAGCATTATTTACCAGCACATCCAAACCGTTATAATCTGCCAACAAATCAGCAAACAACGTTTTAACGCCTGGCTCATCTGTTACATCAACAACGCTTTTTGTTAATTTTCCTGCTTTACCGGAACTGTCCACAAAAGAGAAGCCATCCAACGCGCTTTGGTCAATGTCGCAGACGTGTACATTCGCCCCTTCGCGCAAGAAAGCCTCTGCCGTTGCCCGACCAAGCCCTGCGCCCCCTGCTGTGATCAGGACACGGCATCCGTGAAGTTTCAGATCCATCCCTCAAGTCCTTCCAAGCTCTGTTCCCTAAGAACAACCGTAGAGAGCCAGAAGAAACGCACCATACAGATTTTCTGAATTTAGATACAAAATACGTCATACAGGCAAGCATCAGATCAAAATCAAGACATCTGTTCAACTTGAAAAAAGTACCTACCCCATGTCTCCGGTCTTTGCCTTTGCAATAAACCTGGCCATTGCCCGTGCGGCACAAGCACGGCTTGAATAAGCAGCCACATAAGTACTTAGATCGGGATGAGATCTCAGCTCGTAATCGCTTCTGAGTGCACAAACCACCATCTTTCCCTTGGTTATATGGATCAGCTGGTTCAAACGTTCTTTTTGAAAATCGACATCGTAATCCATACCGGGAAGAGGGTAATCCTCGCTTACAGCGAGGATAATATCACCCTCATCAAAGTGTTCTTTACCAATAAGATAATCCTGAAGGTCCGGTTCTGATAAAATCTCAACATCGACAGAAGAGCTTTTGAGTTCTTCACAAAGAACATCAAAGGCAGCCTGAGGGTCATTCGGCCCAATACCCCGTGTGTTAATGACCATTTGATGGGCCTCGGCTCCACTAAGGCCAATCAGCTTCACCTTCCCCTTAAGCGGCAGTAAATCGTCCCGATCACGTACAACGCGAATGGCTTTATCTGCCGCACGGTCCGCTACGTCTTGATGACGCTCTGTTAAGACATCATCAGAATCCTTGTTGCGAAGATTTTCATTCCTAGCGAGTTGAAGCCTCAAGTTAAATATTCTTTCCAGAGCATTTTCAACGACATCAAGAGCCAAATCCCCTTTGTTAACAGCCTGTATCACGCCATCAATGGTCGCCATTTGTTTGGCAACATAGTTAGATGCATCGTGCTCGTAGTGCTCTTCAGACAGCATGACAATATCGCACCCCGCTTTCAGGGCCAGAATTGCGGATTCAGCCGGGTCATAATTTTTCCGCATCCCCCACATATTCATACTGTCGGTTACAATCACGCCCTCAAACCCCATTCTTTCCCGCAACAAATCGTGCATAATTTTTCGGGAAAGGGTTGCAGGATAATCAGGGTCAATCTGCGGAAAATTAATGTGGGACGTCATGATCATAGGCAACCCGGCATCAATACCAACCTGGAAAGGAACAAGGTCTTGATCTAACAAATATGCCATACTTCTATCGACCGTTGGTAACAAACGATGACTGTCTTCGCCCGTATCCCCATGGCCAGGGAAATGTTTCCCACAACAAACAATATGGTTGCTCAAAGCCCCTTCAACAGCGGCTTTCACATGTCGGGAAACCTTATCTCTATCCTCCCCGAACGAACGGGTTCCAATAATCGGGTTATCAGGATTACTATTGATATCAGAACAAGGGGACAAAATAACGTTATAACCACACGCCATCATTTCTTGTGCGTATATGCCGTACATATCGTGTGTTAAGGACGTATCATCCGCAGATCCCAAAGCAAGATTTCCCGGCCCTGTTGTGGTCTCAGAAACAGCAACACCCCATGCTCCCTCTTGGTCCACTCCAAGAATCAGGGGTAAATCAAGTTCTGTAGAACATACAGCTTCTTGAAGGGTTTTCGTCAGATTTTTTGCTTCTAATATAGTCTCGGCATTATCTTGAGAAATATAGAACCCGGATACAAAACGTTGCTGAACAAGCTCTTTTGCATAGGACAAATCTTTGCCACCGAAAGCCAACATAAAAAGCTGACCGACCTTTTGTTCCAACGTAAGCTTCGCTATTAACCCACGCGCTTCCGCACGTGCATTTTCCAGTACACCCATTGTTCTTTTACCTTCTATTTTGGTAATAAGACGACGCCGATTACCTTGCGTGATTTTGTTTTAAGTGTTCAACACACAGCTTTGACCACCACTGGATCAAGCCGCACGCTTAGCCCCGGTGATAAGCCCGACAAGATCATCTGGCGTTATATCGTCGATCCTAACATTTGCAGCGGCACGCCCATGACGCAAAACAACCGCACGGTGGCAAACTTCCATGACATGCTGAATGTTATGACTAATCAACAACACAGCAATTCCCTGAGAACTAATCAGCTTAATCAGATTATTCACCTGCGCCGCCTGCTCGACCCCCAGTGCAGCGGTGGGTTCATCCATAATAACAATATCGGCCCCCCAATTCACGGCTCGGGCAATGGACACAGCCTGTCGCTGTCCACCAGATAGGTTTTTGATTTCTTCACTGAAAGACGGAATACGAGAATTAAGACGCTTCAGGGCAATTTCACTTTGCCTGTTCATTTCCTTATGATCCAACCATCCAAAAAACTTCAGAACAGGATTGGATGAAAGAATTTCACGGTTTAAAAACAAATTCTTTGAAACATCAAAATTTGGAATAACAGCCAAGTCCTGAAATACGGTCTCAATCCCTTGATCTCTAGCATCTTGTGGGGATTTTATATCAACTTCTTGACCGTTTATAATAATCTCTCCGCTATCTTGGGGGTGCACCCCGGATATGCAGCGAACCAATGTCGATTTACCTGCGCCGTTATCCCCCAAAAGGCCAACCACTTCACCTTTCAGGATCGAAAAGCTCACCCCTTTCAAGGCTTGCACACCGCCAAAGGATTTATGAATTTCTCTGACTTCCAGCGCAGTATCCGGCACATGATATTCAGCAGTCATTTTCTGTCCTCCTTCACACCAATAGCAACGGCAACGATCAGAATAAGCCCTCTGGCAATAATCTGTTCGTTTGTAGAGAAGCCCCACAAAATAAGGCCGTTATTAATTACGCCCATGAGCCAAGAACCAACAACGGCACCCGCCACGGATGCACGCCCACCAAAAAGACTTGTTCCACCTATGGCAACAGCAGCGATAACAGTAAGGAGGTCAGCTTCTCCAAGGCTATACCTAGCCCCATGCAATCGCCCGGCATAAAGCATTCCCGCCATTGCCGCCGCTCCACCTGCAATGACCATTGCTGTAATTTTCACCTTAACAACATTAATGCCCAAAGCACGCGATGCCGTTGGATTTCCGCCGACAGCCAACAGATGGCTGCCAAACCTAGTTTTCGATAGAAAAACCCATCCCAGCACAAGAGCCAATAGTGTCCAAATGAACATGACAGATATCGGCCCCAAACTTCCCGAGCCAAAAACAAATGTGAAGGTATCATTGGTAACCGGGATTGATTCCAGATTGGTGATCACGCGAGCAACACCTGAAATTACCCCCATTGAACCAAGCGTGATTAATAAGGACGAAACTTTAAGCCATTCTGTTAGAACGCCGTTAATCAAGCCCACCAGCATTCCGGCACACAAGCCTGCAAAAACAGCAAATGGCCATGGCACCACATCAACCAACAAACTACAGACAAGGGCTGAGAGAGCGACAACCGACCCGACCGAAAGATCAATATGCCCAACGGCCAGCGCGAATGTCATCCCCACAGCCATAACAGTAATGGGTGTCGTCTGCCGTATGATGTTCATAAAATTTGGTGTGGATAAAAAGGCTGTGTCAGCAAGGACGATAGCAAAAAAAACAATCACAAGTATCAGTGCGTAATAAACAAAATATTCGCGATTAAGGATTCTATGAAACACCGTAGATCGGGTTTCAGACAGTAAAGTCATGTCAGCACCTTGGTCAATTCCGTAAGTTCTCTTTGTGCTCACCGAAAGAAAAGCAAAAGCTTAGCAAATCGCAAACAAAAAAGAGAGGAATGGGCAATGTTTCCATCCCCCATTCCCCAGAGGATAAGTCAGAATAAGTGATCGTAAAGCAGAAGTATAACGACCTTACTACTTAAGAGCTTCACTCAGTTTTTCCGGGATAGGCCGACGTAAAGATTTTTCCCACGTAATCGCCAGGTTTTCTTTCGTCACCTTATCATACCCAACGACAGAAAAGGCAGGTGATTCTTTATCTAAAAGCCCATAAACACCAAGCATTGCCATGGCTTGACCAATTTCAAAGGGTCTGTCAGCAACCGTACCATACATGTTGCCCTGCTTTATCATATCTAGCGCATTATTTTGCCCCAGATCGTGTGTAATTACCTTTACATCACGACGACCTTGCGCGCGCAATGCTTCAATAACGCCCTCGGCAGCAACGTCCCAAGCAACATAAATCCCCTTCAGATCCGGGTTCTGAAGAATCATCGCTGAAGCCAGCTCAAAGGTCTGTCCTTCTTCAGTAAACCCCTTTTCAGAGACAATTTTTATGTCGTTGTGCTTTTCCTGAATGGCTGTTCGAAAGGCATTATCACGATTATTCGTTATAAAGTAGCTAGCATCATGATAAATAAAACCAATATTTCCTTCACCGCCTATCCCATCGCTCATCATTTCAGCTGCGGCAACACCCATACCGTACATGTCATCTGTTACAATACCTGTATACTCACTATTTGGTTTGTAACCTGCGATAGGGTTTGAAAGCAAAACAAGCTCTGTCCCTTTATCAACAGCGGGTTTGAAGGCGGCCCCACCACTCACCGGGTCGACAACCAATGTCAGAATGATATCAGGGTTCAAAGCCATTACATTCTCAACATCGCTTGCTTGCCTAGCGGAATCAAATTGCGCATCTGTTGTTGCAACAACTTCAATGCCCAGCTCTTCAAACTTTGTCTTAGCACCTTTTGTTACCGCATTCACCCAATCACCAGAAGCATGCCAAACAAGAGCTGCTTTATATTTTTTTCCTTTAACCGCTGCGGCTTCACCTGAACTAATCGAAATCTCATCCACTGATTGAGCTGCATTTCCATTCGGCCCTTCGGGTGATTTACTTAAATCAATCGTTTCAAGCGGGCCCGCTTGAGCTGTTGAAGCAGCCATTGCAAATCCAGCAGCAATCGCAGTTGTCATTGTTAATTTTTTAAATTTATTGACACCA
Organism: uncultured Kiloniella sp.; assembly: GCF_937128705.1. GTDB lineage: Bacteria > Pseudomonadota > Alphaproteobacteria > Kiloniellales > Kiloniellaceae > Kiloniella. The sequence continues at coordinate 13,754 of NZ_CAKZMP010000391.1, forward strand.
AGCACGTTAAGACTCCCATTTGTTTTTTTATTTTGTTTGTTTAATCGTAAGTAAAAATATTTATTTGTCAATTATTTTGACATATCTAATTTTTACCATTTATTTCATTACGTTAATTATTAAATTTTGCATTCCACCTTTATCCGAGTAGATTAAACCAACTGTTTTACAAACAAGGCCTTTAGCTCCATGCCCCCCAAAGGGACCAACCTAGAACAAACAAAAGCCCACAATCTGCGTCTGGTTCTAAGCGAGATACTTTCTAACGACGAAATTTCACGCGCAGATATTGCCAAGCGCACAGGCCTGACCCGCCAGACGATTTCTAATCTGGTCGAAAAGCTTCTTGATGCAAGTATGTTAGTCGAAGGAAAATACAAAAAGGGTGGCGCAGGGAAACCGTCACGCATACTCCAGATATCCTCGGCAGCAGCCTTTAGTATCGGCATTCGAATTGAGTTAAACAAAATTGCACTCAGTCTTATTGATTTGTCAGGGAACTTGATCCATTCAACGCAAATCAGTGCTACTTACACCACAGATGAAGACGTTATCCGCTTAATTGAGCCTCTTTGCCTTGATGTCCTCAGAGAAACAAACACAGATATAAGACGCGTGCTTGGTATTGGGATCATTATGGCTGAAAAAGATGATCGTAATCATCGCCACGCGATCAGTGATGTTACTGCTGATCCTAAAAACATTGCGGAACTTCTCTATAAAGAACTGGACATACCAACGTTTCTTGAAACCGCCGCAGCAGCGGCAGCTTTGGCCGAGTTCCTTCAGGGAAGCGCCCGGAACTTCAGAAATTTTATCTATCTCTTTATCGGACCTGATTTATCAGCAGGCCTTATGGTTGACGGCAAAATTTATGGCGGTAGATCAGCCCGTGCAGGATCAATCGGCCACCTTGTTGTAAATATAAATGGCCCGATCTGTGCCTGTGGAAACCCCGGATGTTTAAACGGGTATATATCATTGGAATCAATGGCTTCCCACTTGCAAAAGCTAAATAAAAAACCCGGAAATCCCTATGATGTTTTTACGGACATACAGCCAAACGACCAGAAGGTTGTATCCTGGCTGGAACAACAGGCGGAATATTTCAGAATAGGCATAAACTCTCTGGAAAACCTGTACGATCCCGAAACCATCATCCTCGGAGGAGACTGCCCGGATTGGTTCCTCGAAACTGTTATTCGCGTATCTAGACCCTTTATGCGCTCTATCAGTGAAAAAGGCGACCGGGACCTTCCCCGTGTCATCAAATCACCGCACGCTGACCAGATGGTTCAAAAGGGGGCTGCAACCCTGCCTATTCACGCCGCGCTTGGAGAAGAAAATGCAGCTTACAAATCACAAGCACAGTTCGGCGCGTCCTTTAATCGACTTTCCGAATTGCTAGGGCATTACATAAACGAAAAATAATCTTCCCGACCCAAAACACTGCCGAACGTCACAAAGATTCAATTGCACCCCGAAATCTTTTCCCTAGAGCGTTCTTTTCCTTTTGTTTCAGGGAAATCCTTTCTATAGGCTAGGGTTAAGTGATTAATATGAATCGGTAAAAGGTACGATGTCATCAAACGGGAACTTTACTCCCCCAAAAACTGTTGTTCTCGTTGGTTTAATGGGCGCAGGGAAAACATGTATAGGAAAGAAGCTGGCACACACTCTACAGCTACCTTTCGTAGATGCTGACGTCGAAATAGAAAAAGCTGCTGGTTGCACAATTTCTGAAATATTCGAAGAGCATGGAGAAAGCTATTTCCGTGACAGAGAGCGAATGGTCATCCAGCGCCTATTGGAGGGACCTGTTCAGATTTTATCCACGGGGGGTGGTGCCTTTATGGACGAACGAACCAGAAGCACCATCACAGAAAAAGGTATTTCCCTCTGGCTAAAAGCAGACTTGGATATTCTCGTCGAACGAACATCGCGCCGGAATCATCGCCCTCTTTTGCGGAACGGTAACCACCGTGAAATTTTGTCCGGACTGATCGAAGCACGTTATCCTGTCTATGAACAAGCAGATATCACAACTCAATCAGAAGAAGGTTCTGCTGATCTGACAACCCGCAATGCACTCAAAGGTCTTGAGGAATTTTGCGGCAGGTCACAAACCTCGTGAAAACATCCGTTATAAAGATAAATGTAGATGAATAAAGAAACGTATGAGCGCCTCACACTCGACTTAGGGGAACGTAGTTACGATATACTGGTTGGTGAAAACCTAGTAGTAAATGCTGGCCCGCTTGTTCGTCCATTTATCAAACAAGATCGTACTTTCATCATTACAGATGAAAACGTGGCCCAACACCACCTTACAAAACTGGAAACAGCCCTTAAATCAGAAGCGATTGAAAGCAATGCCTTAGTTTTACCCTTTGGTGAGCAGACAAAAAGTTTTGCACAGCTAGATAGGGTTATTGATTTTCTTCTGGAACATAACGTTGATAGGAAATCAACGCTTATTGCTTTTGGTGGGGGCGTTATAGGTGATTTAGCTGGATTTGCCGCGGCCGTCGTAATGCGTGGGATAGATTTTATACAGATCCCAACAACCTT
>NZ_CAKZMP010000392.1 GCF_937128705.1 uncultured Kiloniella sp.
GTTGGGGACACCAGTAATTCTTTTTGGGAGTGTTTTTTTATTTCTCATGCTTACCCTTGATGGTTGCGATAATAATTTATGCTTTACCGCCCTCTTGATTCAAAGTGTTCGCCTGTGAGTGTCGAGTAACATGCTATTAATATAAAGTATAATTCGGAATATAATTAATAGCAGAGTGTAAATATAGGTGGCTGTTAAATTAATATATCAATAAATCAGTCATGTGTTAATATTTTTATCTTTCTTGTTTTAATAAATTGCTAATGAAAGCGTATTTTGACGAGGAATTATTTCCTACTATTGTGAGCGCTTGTTGTCTGTTGTGGCTTTTTATGTTTTCTCGGAAGATGCTTCTAGATGTTGAGCTGCTTCCCCTAGAAGACGGCCTTCCAAGGATAGTTCCAGAAACCGGATGTAATCTTCTTTCTTTGATACCTTTTGTCGTGCAACGGGAATTACATCCAGTGGGTCTTGTGCATCTAGTTGGTATTGTTGAATGAGGGTTATCAGTTCTTGGCTCAATACTTCCAGACGTTTTTGAATGTCAGGTAGGGTTGTTGGTTTTGTCATTATGTTGCCTTCATACATATGAGTAATTTACAGGATTAATCATATGAGAGAGGATCGCCGCAACAACTTTTTATTAATCAATGACTGCATGTCGTGAATTTCTGCTCAATAGAGTGGGTATTCAATATTGAGTAAGGAGCTGTAGGTGCGTTCTCTTTAACAAAATAAAGAATGAGATAATCCCTTGATTTGTTTGTCCAGAGTACAAATTAAAGTAACACCAAAACCTTGTTTTTATAGTGTAATGCCTTTAAAAAAATGGACACTGTAAAATTCAATACTCTGGCAAATATAAGACAAAAATATAAAATATCGAGTTCTACTTTATTAAACGAGATAAACAAAGGTAGGGGATAATATGGGAATTAAACCTTGGTTCAGCAGAGCCGTCGTATCTGGCTTCGTAACGCTTCTCGTAGGTATTTTTCCAAGCATTGCGTTTGCTGCTGGGGCGGGGGCTCCTCATTTAGAAGGAAAAGATCTTGGTTTGGTCTGGGTAATCCCTTTTGCCTGTATGCTTCTTTCCATTGCAATTTTTCCGTTAGTAGCGCCACATTTTTGGCATAAAAATTTTGGTAAAATATCTGGATTCTGGGCGGTTTGTTTTTTAATCCCGTTTACTATTTTTCACGGTTATGAACTAGCCCTTTATGAAACGCTTCACGTTGGATTATTGGAATATTTTCCGTTTATTATCTTGTTATTTAGCTTGTTTACAGTGGCGGGAGGTGTCCGGGTCCGTGGGAAATTAACCGGAACACCAGTCCTCAATACCATTATCTTGTTAATAGGGACGACCTTAGCTAGTTTTATGGGCACCACGGGTGCGGCGATGCTTTTGATCCGTCCTTTAATTCGGGCGATGGAGCACCGAAAGCATAAAACGCACACTGTTGTGTTCTTTATTTTCCTTGTTGCAAATATTGGTGGCTCTTTGACGCCTCTGGGCGATCCGCCTCTCTTTTTGGGGTTCCTCAAGGGCGTAGATTTCTTTTGGCCGACAGTGCATATGTTCTTGCCGATGTTATTCTTATCTATCGTACTTCTATTGGTGTATTTTGCACTTGATAGTTTTTTATACAGCAAAGAAGGCCCTATCATCGTTGAGCCAGCAACGGTAGAGCCTGCTGATGAGGCTTCTTTTGCCCTAGATGGTAAAATCAACCTCTTGCTTTTAGTCGGTGTTGTGGCGGCTGTTTTGATGTCGGGTGTCTGGAAGCCGGGCATTTCTTTTAATATCTATCATGTACATGTTGAGATCCAGAACCTCGTTCGCGATGCGATACTGCTGTTTTTGGCATATCTATCCCTTCGGCTTACCAACGATCAAAGCCGGAAAGAAAATGGATTTAATTGGTTTCCAATTCTTGAAGTCGGCAAATTGTTTATTGGTATTTTCATTACCATTATACCGGCAATTGCGATCTTGAAGGCGGGGACTTCTGGTGCTTTGGGAATGATTGTTGAATCTGTAAGTACCTCTGATGGACAGCCTGTAAACTATATGTATTTTTGGGCCACAGGTATTCTTTCAAGCTTCCTTGATAACGCGCCGACCTATCTCGTGTTTTTTAATACGACAGGGAGTGATGTTGCGACACTTACCGGAGAGCTTTCAAATACGTTGCTGGCAATTTCAGCAGGGGCAGTGTTCATGGGGGCCAATACCTATGTGGGGAATGCACCTAACTTTATGGTTCGGTCCATCGCAGAAGAAAGTGGTGTCCCAATGCCAAGTTTCTTTGGGTATATGTTATGGTCCGGGGCAATTCTTATCCCGTGCTTTGTTGTGCTGACCTTCATCTTCTTTATCTAGTTTGAAACTATGATAGATTTTGTAAAAAGCGCTCCTTTTAGGGGCGCTTTTTACATCTGTCGTATCTATATGAAATTGGTAACTTTTATTAAACCAAAGTATTTAATATAATGGGCTATTACCTTCTTTATACAGGCTTATTTCGCGTGGAAGAATTTCAAAAAAGAAAGATAACCCAGTAATGTCGCATATCAGTGCAATAAATTGTATTGAAGTACCTGACGGGTACGAGGAAATCGCAATTGAGACGCGTGAGCTGTATGTAAATTATTTTAAAAAGCAGCCAGGTTTTGTTTCCTCGACCTTTTATCGGGCGTCGGTTCAAAATGATAAAATTAATTATATCAATATCGTCGTTTGGGAAGATAAAGAAGCTTATGATGCCGTTGTCAACAAGGGCTACGAAAACCAGGATGGACTAAACTCCGATGGAATGAAGGTCCTGGGCAAAGGCTTTCCCGCGCCTATTAAGGTTCACCCCGGTGTTTTTGAAATAATTGGGTAAGGTAAACCCACCATTCTTTTTTTTGAGAAGCTCTGATGGAGGTTCAAGTTGCGGCACATTTCTTTCGTTATATTAGTTTATCTTTCTGTTTCGTCATTTTTTTTGAGTTTTGCGGCAAAGGCAGATGAAATCGTTGTTGGGGTCAAAGAGTTCGCGATTGAATCTTCGGGACGGGCGGTATCGTTAAAGGTGATGATGTGGTACCCGGCAAGAGCAAGTGGCGAAGTTGTTTCTGTTGGTCAGAATGCAGTATTCGAAGGAACTGCAGCACAAAAAAATGCTTCTATTATCTCTGGAACTTTTCCTGTTGTGCTTCTCTCTCATGGTGGGATGAGGTCTGCACCCAACCAAAGCTCTTGGCTTGCTTCTAAACTCGTTAAAAACGGGTTTATCGTTGTGGATGTAAAAGCACCTTTTCTAGGGTATGAGGACGCACTAATTGCAAATCAAGAGTTATGGAAACGTCCTGATGACATTTCGACAGTCCTGACAGAGATTGAAAAAAATCCAGACTGGCGTACGCGGATTGATCATCAAAGGATAGGTGCAGTAGGCTTCTTTCTGGGGGGGACATCTGTGTTAAACCTTGTTGGGGCGCGTATTGATAAGGACAGATTTGTTCAATCATGTGATGAGGTCAACGGGGGAATGGATTGTAAGTGGTTTGAAAAGTTTGATGTGAATTTGCGCGCAATCGATTTAACTGGGCTGGGCAAAAAACATTTGGATAAACGTATTCAAGCTGCTGTTATTGTTGATCCTGAACTGACGACAAGTTTTTCTGGGCAAGGTTTAGAAGAGATAACCGTTCCTCTTAGCATTGTAAATTTAGGATCAGAAGAAACCATCCCAAGGGCCCTTAATGCATCTGACCTTGCGAGAAAGATACCAAACTCAAGCTATACAAGAATAGAGAACGCCACTCATTTTAGTGCATTCAGTGTTTGTAAGCCAAAGGGTGCCTTTATCTTAAAAGAAGAGGGGGCAGGGGATGAAATTTGTGTATCTGATGTAAAGGTTGGGCGTGAAAATCTACACAATCAAATTGCTGATACGATAACGGGCGCTTTAAATAAGTATCTGAAGAAATAGTCAGACACTCATTTTCTGCGAATTTTTACGCCTGATTGATCCTAACGGAACTTTTTGGGATATCCCCTCGTTGCGTTTTTAGTGAGACATGATGATAGGGATTTTTGCTTCTTTAACCAGGTACTTTGTGACACCACCAAGAAGCATTTCCCTTAGGCGGCTATGTCCATAAGCGCCACAAACAATAACGTCACAAGATTGCGCCAATGCTGCATCTTGAATGGTTTGTCCGATAGAGTTTTCTGTTTGAGCAATCTTTACAGTTTCTGCCTCTATATCGTGTCGTTTGAGGTAGTTTCTAACTTCGCTTAGAGACAAGGCGTCTTCTGTTTCTGGTTGAATTGTCAAAAGGAAAACCTTTTCAGCCTTTTTTAACTCATTTAAGTTGTCACGCACAGCACGAAGAGCTTCTCTGGTTCCTTTCCAGGCGACCATCATACGCTTACCAATATCTTTTGAAGCGTCAAACCCCCGGGGAATCATAAGGCAAGGCAGGCCGCTGAGGAGGGTAACTTCTTCGACAAGACGGGTTCTAAAACGATCTTCAAAGTGTTCAAATGTTGGCTGACTAACAATGATGATATCCGCAGCATGAGCATGGTCAGCCAAAAGGCTGATGTGGTCGCCTTCTTCGACGATCCAGTTATGAGAAATGTTTTCACGATGACAGATATCTTTAAACTCTTTTTCGAGCTCATCAGCTCTGTTCTCTGCTGATTTTGTCGCATCCAGAAGGTATTGAACTGATGCCCCGCGACCATAAACCTCTACAGGCATGCCGATTGGTGTCGTGATAAAGAGGGCCGATATATGAGCATTGTTTTGTTTAGCAAGGCGTAGGGCGACATCCAGTCGTGTCTGGTGTTCATCGTCATTGGCTAGGTGAACGAGGATGCTCTTGTGACTCATCGGTTTCTTCCTCATCGGGTTCTTTGGGACAACAGATTGATATTTCAAATTAATATTAACATGGGATGTTGTGGTAAAGACAAGATTTTTCTGCTTTAAAGTCATAGCAACGTTATCTGCTTTAAAGTCATAGCAACGTTAAAGGTAATGTTGTTGGTGTATTTATTACTTGTTTGTAATTTGTACAGGCATTAGCGTTTTGAAAGTTAGGTGCCCTCAATCAAATGAATTTGCAACCAAATGAATTTGCAACCAAATGAATTTGGTTTTGATATTGTACGATGAGAGACTGATAAAGTAGGCGAGTATTAGCAGGAATCCTGAAATTAATAGGAATAATTGTAACCGCAATGTCTTTTATCTGGACACATATATATAAGATTACTCTTTTGTTCGGGATGATCTTTATTGCGACCAGTATCAGTGTCGCACAAATTGTATTTGAAAAAGATACTCTGACTATTTTTTCTGCAACCGGGAAAGCCCATAAATTTAACATCGAGATTGCCTCTACTAATGAAGAGCGTTCTCAAGGGCTTATGTATCGGAAGAATATGGCCAAAAATGCGGGCATGTTATTTGTTTATAATAAGCCGAACAATGTCACGATGTGGATGAAAAACACCTATATTCCGTTAGACATGTTGTTTTTTAACTCTGAAGGTAAAGTTGTTTATATAAAAGAGAATACGACCCCACATTCTACAAAGACCATCGCGTCTGGTCAGGATGTCATCGGGGTGTTAGAGCTTAACGCGGGAACGACATTCCAGCTCGGCATCAAAGTCGGCGATATCGCACAGCATCCATTGTTACAAAGATAGTGCAATAATCAGAAGTGGTTATTTCTTAATCCTTGGACTAAACCTCTGGCTCTAGAGCTGCTTTTTCTAGTTGCTTCCAGCCTTCACCAGCGGCAACCAGACAGCTAATACCATGCGGTGTTGTCACAATAATGGTCCATGTTCCACCATCTTTGTTGGTAAGAACCTCAATTAAACCGCCTTTATTCGTAACGCCAACAGCTTGAGTTTTTTCACTATACCGATCAGAAAGCATTTCCAGTATGCTGTCGCGCTTATCGCACTGATTTTGTGCATAAGCTGGTATTGTTGTAACGAAACCCGTAAAAGCGATCACAGCAAGAGTGATATACTTTAGCATTGGGGCCTCCTTTCAAGGGTGCCATTTAGAGCGAGCACCTGCTCTGCTTAATATATTGCGCTAGGTATCTTAAATTTCAATTAAACCAAGTTCGTTCAACTTTTGGGTGAATACGATCTGTTTTTTTTAGGTGTGATAGTTATTTGTTTTAAAACAAATAGATAGTTATCCCGTGGGCAAAAGGGGAACACAAATTTGTGATGTTGCCGTGAAAGATGTTTATGCTCCCTTTTATCGTTTTTAATTTTAGGAAGGGTGTGAACTGGCCATTGTTAGCCATGTAATTTCCATATCACCCTCTATGTAAGACAGCCTGTCTTTTAAAAAAGATTGCACATAGGGTTTGTTCAGGTGATCTTCTAAATCTTTCTTACTGCGCCAAACTTCATAGAAGACAAATAGATTTAAATCATGTCGATCTCTATGAACATGATACTGCATTGCGCCTTCTTCACGGCGGGTCGGTTCAACTAGTTCTAATAGTCTTTTTTCCAATAAATCACTCATTTCGGGTTTGGCATGGACACGACCCACTAATGCATAGGGGGCCTTTTCGTTCGGTTGAGTTTCCGGGAGTTCAATTACAATATTCGTGGACATTGGTTTAACCTTTGGTATGATTTATTTCATACCTATGTGCTTAGCTGTGTTTAAGGTACGAGTCAAATCGTACCTATGGAGATAAAATGCCAGATGATGAAGGACACCCAAGTGTTGATGAGATGCAACTTGGTAATGTGTTATCAGCGCTTTCTGATCCTTTGCGCAGAAGGGTGATCAGAGAGTTATCACTCGCACCTGTTGGATGTGAGCGAACGTGCGCTTCTTTTGAATTGCCTGTGTCAAAGGCCACGACGACGCATCATTTCAAGGTAATGCGCGAGTCTGGACTTATCAGGCAGGTTAATCGTGGGAATAGTCGTGCCGCTCAATTGAGAATAGACGATATCGAGAATCGATTTCCCGGGTTATTGGATATGATTCGGTCAGAGCAAGGCATGACAAAATAGGGATAAGAGTATTTCTCTTCTGACGCTTTAACCTGTTCGGTCTTGACCTCAACGCGAATAAAAGAGATTGTCCCGGCAGAATAATATATGTGCATATTAAAGTTTACAGGAATGTGTACATATTTGTGTACACATTGGTAGAAAAACAAAATCATGTCTTCTGAAATTGCCAAACAGGCCGAAGCCCGCCGCACCTTTGCCATCATCTCGCACCCGGATGCGGGTAAGACAACACTGACAGAGAAACTACTGTTGTTGGGTGGTGCTATTCGTATGGCTGGACAGGTGAAGGCCAAGGGCGAAAACAGACGTGCGCATTCTGACTGGATGAAGATTGAGCAGGCCCGTGGTATTTCGGTTACGACTTCGGTTATGACCTTTGAATACGAAGGAGCTACTTTCAACCTGTTGGATACACCGGGCCACGAAGATTTCAGTGAAGATACTTATCGTACGCTGACCGCGGTTGATTCTGCGATCATGGTGATTGACGCAGCCAAAGGTATTGAGGCTCAAACGCGTAAGCTTTTCGAAGTTTGTCGTCTGCGCGATATCCCTATCATTACCTTTGTGAACAAGATGGACCGTGAAGGTCGTGAAGTCTTTGAAATTCTGGATGAAGTTGCCGAAGCTTTGGCGCTTGATACCGTGCCGATGGTTTGGCCTGTTGGCGGCGGCGGTACGTTCAAAGGCTGTTACGATCTTGTCCGTGAAGAAATGATCCCTTTTACCGGGGAAGATAGCTATGGCACGCCGGTAAAGGCAGAGCTTCTGGGCGATGAACTACCAAACCTTATTCCAAGCGATCAGTACGATACACTGCTGGAAGAAGCAGATCTGGCCATGGATGGCTATCCTGCTTTTGATCTGGAGAGCTACCGCGAAGGGCACCTAACGCCTGTGTATTTTGGATCGGCCTTGAAAAGCTTTGGTGTAAAGCAGCTCTTGGATGCTGTCTTACAGTTTGCGCCTGCACCAACGACGCAGC
>NZ_CAKZMP010000393.1 GCF_937128705.1 uncultured Kiloniella sp.
TCAAGATAAGAAATTTCTTTTTCCAGCCACGGCTGCGTATCGGGGTGGTTAAGGTCCAGATGTATCCAAGCAAGCTTATCATCCCTTAACTTTTGGCTGATGACATCAGTATCAAATATTTCCTGACCACCACCTTTACCGTCAAAATCGTAAGACATCAGGATATGTTCATTCATGTGCTTGCCTTGTTTGTTGCATGCAAAGTACCGGATATGCCGTTCTATCTGATGACACGGGGGTAGATCCTACCGCAAAAAAAGATATCTTTAGTCTTATGTTATTAAAGTAAAAAGACAATAAATATCTAAAGTCGAAGATCAAATTGGCTTTATAGCTTGTCTTTTCCTTCTCGCTCTCTTTTACGTACCGCGGAACGGTGGACGGTGTAGAAGGTTGAGCCAACGATGATGCTAGCACCGAGAAGTGTCCAGAGGGTGGGGATCTCTGAGAAAAAGAGAATACCGATCCCGGTGGCAAACAGCAGGCGTACGTATTCTACCTGAGCAACGGTCACGGCCTCGGCAACGCGATAGGCTTGAATGTAAAACCACTGCATGGTTGATAGTAAAGATGCGATCAGAATAATAACCAATACTTCGTTTAGGGTCGGGGCGGTCCAATACCACCAGGCAGGTCCAGCCATAAACAAGGTCACAAGCAGGGACTGGTAAACCATAATTGTCGAGGGTTTATCTATCTGGGAAACCTTGCGTAGGATAATCATAATCGCGGCAACAAAAAAGGCCGAGATGATTGCCAGAATGGCGTAGATATTGAACTCCCCTGTGTCGGGGCGAACAATGACGAGTACACCGATAAAGCCGATAATGGTGACCGACCAGCGGCGAATGCCGACCACTTCGCGCAAGAAAACAATGGCAAGCAAGGTCGTGAACAGGGTGCGAACAAAGCCAATGGCTGTTACCTCTGCCAAGGGCATATAGACAACAGCGGTGAACCCGGCACTCATGGCGATAAAGGAAAAGGCCCCGCGTAAGAGATAGAGTTTCCAGACGCTGGTCTTAAATGCTTTGGGGCCTGACTTTATGATGATTGGTGCAACCATCATCAGGGCAAAAAGTTGGCGGATGAAAAGGATTTCAAAAACAGGCACCCGTTGCCCGATAACCTTGATCAAAGCCCCCATAATAGAGCCGCTTAGGGTCGCGAGAAGAACAAGAATGGCCCCGCGAATATTACCGGGAATTTTCTTCCATCGTCCGGAACATTCAGGAAGGAGATCTTCTACCCAATAGGTTGATATGCGTTCGGGTACGAACTGCATGGTGACAAAAATCCTTTGTTATTCTGTCCCGTCAATAGAGTAAGGCGGGGTGGACGTGGCGGCCTGTAATACACAGGTCTTGGTGGATTGACGGCCTGTTAGGTGAGCAATGTCAGATCTTTGTTAATTCAAAAGTTGGCTCTGGCGATTGTCGGGGCAATCGTAGGGCAACAGCTGGATTTGACAAAGACTGGTTCTGATCAAGCGGATTAGAAAGAACCAGTACAGGCGCCAGTAGGGGCGTATGGACAAGATGGTCTGTTTCTTCAGTAAACAGACAAAAACTCTGCATGGGAGCAGAGCTTAATGACGCCATAGCTTGCGCCTCTTTTGATGAGGATGCAATGGCGATTTATTTATGGTTGAGAATTTAAAATCAAGTCGGGGTTTGTTCTACACAAATCTTGTCGCTCTCGGTATGGCTTAAAGGCTCTTTGAGTAGATCACAAAAATTTGGCGCGCCAAGGGGAGAGCTTTTTCTAAAGTGTCGGCAGGTATTGCAAATGCCAAAAGGCTTGTTCCCGTCACTTCTGAGTTTGACGAGGAGAAGTTTTTCCAGAGCGTTTCTTATGTTGTTCTGATCATCGACGGGGAGAGTGGTTAGCACTTCTTGAAAGGGCTGAAGCGCATCTTCCTGAACAAGGTTTTCGCCCTTTCCCGTTAGTTCTAGAGTTACAGATCGTTTGTCTTGTGGGTGTTGGGTTTTAACAACAAGCCCCTTTTTTTCGAGTGACATCAAGGTCTGTGATATTGTGCCCTTTGTTGCGCCCAAATAAGACGTCAAGGCGCTGGGATTGCGAGAAAAGCAATTGGCTTGGTCCAGATAACGTAAAGCATCCCACTGTGCGGGTTTGAGCCCCCCTGCGTGACCATCGTGATTAATCAAACGGGAAAGGCGGGATAATAAGCTGATAAATTGTCTTGGTTTGCTCATTCTTTAATAGTATCGACTAAAAACAATTCTTGCAAGTGGAGAGAGATATGTTATGTGTATAGTTGTATCGAGTCGATACTATTTTGTGGTGGAGAACGAAATCATGACAAACCTTATTGTAAAAAAAATCACTTATCTGGCATCTGTTACATTCGTGGCGGGGACGTTTATGGGGACAGAGGCATTTTTCGGCACTGAAGCAAGGGCACACGATATCGAAAGCCCTGTAAGTCAGGATATCACACCGCCCTTTGATATCATCAAGGTCTCTGCCAATACGGATGGCCGTTGGGCAACTTTCTTGATGGAGTTGGCTGGAAAGACTGGAACAATCACACCAGAAGCGACAGGCGCGTTTCGTGGCTCATCTGTTTTTGCATATGTCTGGCCGACCAAAATCAATCCCTCTGGCGTGGGGTTTACCCCGAATTCCGGTATTCTAGCACTGGCGATAACGTCACACCCTGATTTTGATGATACGCCGCTTTATGATGAAAATAATGATGGTGATCCGGCGAATGATGGCAAAACCTGGCACGCGCACTGGGCGGTTCTTGCTCAGGATGAAGCATGTGGCGCAGGGTTCAAGGTACGAGAAATTTCGCCGGGGCAAGATATTGTACCAGCAACGATGCCCGACCTACCAATAGCCTTGGATGCACCCGGACAAAGCCCGATCCTTTTTGACAACCAGCTCAAGGTAACTTTGCCTGTAAAAGGTGCTGAAGGGGCACATTTCGACGCAATGACGGCTATCCTCAACGTATCGGAAGAGGGCAGTGAAAACCCCTTGCTCTGTGTAAATCAGGCACATGATGTGGCATCCGGTGATTTGTCATTCCCCGGTATCATCATGAAAAAGGGGGAGACAAAACTGATTTCCAATTAAGGCAACCTAGATTGAACATCGAGAGCTTATCAAGCATTCCCTGCCAGAAAAGGAAAATTACGCTTTCTGCGCAGGGACTGCGATATAAGAAATCATGAGACTTAGAGAGCAATTTTGGTGCAGGTGGGCTGGTCATATACCGCAAAGCCAGAATGAAAGCCGGAATTAGAAATTAGGAGACAAAATGCAAAATATGTTGCGAAAAGCACCGGAGCTAGAGATGTCCCAATGGATGAACACGACATCTGATATTACGTTGAAGACATGCTTAGGAAAAGTTGTTTTGATCGAAGCTTTTCAAATGCTTTGTCCTGGGTGTGTAGAGCATGGCCTGCCTCAGGCTCAAAAAGCTTATCAATTATTCTCTTCAGACGATCTTGTTGTGTTGGGGATACATACTGTTTTTGAGCATCATGCAGCGATGGGGCCAGAAAGTCTTAAGGCCTTTTTGCATGAATATCGAATTACTTTTCCTGTTGGGATTGATGAGGCTTCAACAAGTGGTCCTATCCCTAAAACCATGGCGCGTTATCATTTACAGGGCACACCAAGCTTGATGTTAATTGATCGTCAGGGACGGCTTCGACGACAAAAATTTGGCGCAATGTCAGATCTGCAATTGGGGGCTGAGATTATGGCCTTGATCCAAGAAAAACCAACTAAATCTGATCAAAGAGAGGGGCAAAGCCATGACCACAGTCTGCGTAAAAAATCAAAGGGATCGAGTGAGCAAAAAGGCACTTGTGATGAAACAGGGTGCCCTGTCTGATGCCCCGATCCAATTTTCTATTATAAGTATTTGAAACGTAATGTAAAAGCAGACTTATATAATTTCATCCTCGTCAAATAAGGGGTCTTGTTCTAGTTGAGTGGTCAGGCTGTCGATTGTCGCTACGGCGTCTGCATTGCGGTTGATCTTGGCAATGTGGACGATGCCGTCTCCTTCGTTGATAACGGGCAAATTCGTTCGCCCGATAATCAAGCCTTCCTCCAGTGAAAGAACTTCGGTTTCGATCTCGCCAAAGGGGTCGGATACGACGCCGAGAATGTCACCTTTTTTAACCTCATCGCCTGCACTTTTGAACAGACGTAATAGACCGCCCGCCGGGGCGCGCACCGGCGAGCCCCTCCCCCACCCCCGTCTCAACAGCGTCAACACCTGGGCGTCGGGGTGAGATCGGCGTCGACGACGGCTGCGAGGGGGCGCGGCGGTCGCCG
>NZ_CAKZMP010000394.1 GCF_937128705.1 uncultured Kiloniella sp.
ATCAAAATGGGTATTCAGTACGTCTTTGGAAGACGGTTCGTGGCTCACAATTTGCCCTTTATCCAAATTTGAATGCCCAAGATTCCGAGTGGCGCAAACTGAACCGCGACAAAAGATTTCGTCATGCCCTTTCTTTGGCAACAAACCGCTACGAACTAAATCAAGTACTTTATTACGGGCTTGGGCTTGAAGGTAACAACACAGTATTGCCAAGCAGCAGTCTTTATAAAGAAGAATACTTCAAAAAATGGGCTGAGTTTGACTTGAAAAAAGCAAATATGCTTTTGGATGAGATCGGCCTGACAGATCGAGATGAAGATGGTCTGCGTTTATTAAGCGATGGTCGTCCTATGAAGATCATTATTGAAACCGCCGGCGAAAGTAGTGAAGAAACTGATATTCTTGAATTAATCGCTGATTCCTGGTTGAAGGTCGGCGTTAAACTCTATCCTAAACCCTCTCAGAGGGAAGTTTTGCGGAACCGGATTTTTTCTGGTGAAACCAACATGTCTCTTTGGTACGGAAACCTCAATGGACTGTTGTCTCCTCACTCTTCGCCTGCAGAGCTAGTTCCGCGTCAACAGCAATCATTCCAGTGGCCTAAATGGGGACAGTATGTAGAAACAAAAGGTAATGCCGGGGAAGAGGTTGATATTATTCAAGCTCAAGAACTGAACAACCTTTATGTGCTTTGGTTCAGGGCGCAAACAACAGCTGAAAAGAAAGATATATGGGAACGTATATTGGAAATAAATAGTGAGGAAACCTATACAATCGGGTTGGTTGCTGGAATTCCTCAGCCCGTAGCACTATCCAATAAGTTAATGAACGTTCCTGAAGATGGTTTTTATAACTGGGAACCCGGTGCTCTGCTGGGTGTGTACAAGCCTGACGGGTTTTGGTTTGACGAATAGTTCTTAAATAAAAAACAGGCGATGAATAATTTCATCGTCTGTTTTTTGAATGATGTGCCCTACTTTACTTCAAACGTCAGCCCGTCATATCCAGGCTCAACACCTTCGGGGCATTTTGATTTGAGATCATCATAGTCAACTTGCTGATTCATATGAGTCAGGATTGTACGTTCAGGTTTTAAACGTTCCACCCAACTAAGAGTTTTTTCAAAATGGGCATGTGAAGGGTGTGGTTCGTAACGCAGACAATCAACAATCCAATATTTTACACCCGCCAATATTTCAAAGGCGCGTCCATCAAGATCGAAAACATCTGTTGAATAGGCAAAATCACCAAAACGGAAACCGAGAGAGTTTGTGTTACCATGATTTTGATAGAAAGGTGTAATTTCAATAGAGCCAATCTTGAAAGGACCATCGATGGTTTTGTCATCCATCATAGGCGTATAGGTACTTTCCGGATCACATGAAGATGTAAACGCATAGGCAAAGCGATTGGTGATTATTTCTCGATCTGATTCGTCCATAAAGGCTTCGATCGGGCCGCCTGCTTTATAGGCAAGATACCTCAGTTCATCTAATCCATGAACATGATCGGCGTGATCGTGTGTATAGAGGACAGCATCGATATATTCTACACCGGCATCCAAGAGCTGAACTCTCAGATCTGGGCCTGTGTCGACCAAAATAGTTGTATCCTCATGCTCGACAAGAATGGAAACTCTGCGTCGTCTGTTTTTCGGGTTTTCCGGGTCGCAATTTCCCCAATTGCCGCCGGACGCACCCGAACAAATGGGAACGCCACCGGAACCACCGCATCCTAGCATTGTAATTTTCATGATTAAGCTGCCGTCGGTCTTTGCGCTTTTGTGAAGAGACGATAGAAATTATCAGTCGTTGCCGAATGAATTTCCGATACACTTACATTTTTAACATTTGCCAAGGCTTCTGCGGTATGGCGAACAAAAGAAGGCTCATTCTTTTTGCCACGCATTGGGACCGGTGCCAAATAAGGGCTATCCGTTTCAATCAATAAACGGTCCAGTGGCGCTTCGGCAATTGTTGTCCGAATATCTTCGGCGGACTTATAAGTAATAATGCCGGATAGAGAAATATAAAAGCCCATTTCCAAGGATGCTTTTGCCAACTCAGGTCCCGCGGTAAAACAATGAATTAACGCGGGATAAACGCCTTTGTTGAATTCATCACGCATGATGGCAATGGTATCGTCATCTGCGTCACGGGTGTGAACAACAAGCGGAAGACCTGTTTCTCTGGCAGCTTCGATATGTGCCCTAAAACTTTCTTGCTGTCGATCTCTGGGGGCATGGTCATAATAATAATCAAGACCACTTTCACCCAAACCGATTACTTTTGGGTCTTTGGCTTTTTCAATCAGGATATCCGGGGATGATAGCCCTTCGGTTCCAGCTTCATGTGGATGGATGCCAACGGTACAATAAATATCATTATTTGCTTTTGCGATGCCTAAAACAGTATCGAATGTGGATAGCTTGGTTCCAATGGTAACCATGCAGCCAATTCCAACATCTCGTGCCCGAGTTAAAGCATCTTCCAGATCACCATCTTTTAAAAAATAATCAAGGTGACAATGAGAGTCGACAATCATTATGCCCCCTCTTCCTCTACATAACGTGGGAAAACGCCCTGTGGTTTGTCTATTTCAACACCCGTAGAAAGGGCTGTTTTAAGGTCTGAGAATGTACGCGCATCGGCAGGAAGACTAAGCTGATTTAGCATCTTTTCCATTGATTCTGGCATAACTGGCTGAAGAAGGATTGCGATTTGACGAATAGTCTCAGTGAGAACATATAAAACAGTTCTCATACGAGCCAAATCCGTTTTTTTCAATCCCCAAGGCGCTTGTTCATCTACATATTTATTCGCGGCTGATATAACGTTCCAAACAGATTCCAAACCACGATGGAAGCTTTGCTTATCGAAATCATTTCTGAGTTTGTCATGCAACGCAGCAACGCTATCAAGGAGTTCTTTGTCAGCATTGGTAAAATCACCGTGTTCGGGAATTCTTCCTTCGCAGTTTTTGAAAACCATCGAAAGAACACGCTGGGCCAGATTACCGATGTCGTTTGCCAAATCTCCGTTCATGCGGGAAATCATAGCTTGTTTAGAATAGTCACCATCTTTCCCAAAGGGAACTTCGCGCATCATGAAATAACGAACCTGATCAAGGCCGTATTCTTCGATAAGCGCGTTAGGATCAATCACATTGCCAACTGACTTTGAAATTTTTTGACCTTCATTGGTCCACCATCCATGTGCAAAGATACGCTTTGGGAGTGGCAAATCCGCTGCCATAAGGAAGGCAGGCCAATAGATTGCGTGAAAACGTAGGATATCTTTCCCGACCATATGAAGATCAGCAGGCCAGAATTTTTGATATTCTGCCGCCGTTTCATCCGGGTAGCCAACTGCCGTAAGATAGTTTGTTAAGGCATCGAGCCAGACATACATGATGTGATCATTATTACCAGGAACCTGAACACCCCAGTTAAATGTTGTCCGACTGACAGAAAGGTCTCTTAGACCGCCTTTGACGAAGCTGATCACTTCGTTACGGCGACTATCGGGGCCAACGAAGGATGGATCATTTTCGTAAAGAGCCAACAGTTTATCTTCGAAAGCAGAGAGTTTGAAGAAATAGGATGGTTCTTCCACCCACTCAACTTCTGCGCCTGTTGGCGCAATACGTTTCCCGTCTGCGTTTTTCGTAAGTTCTGTCTCTGTATAGAAAGCTTCATCTCGAACGGCGTACCATCCGGCATAACTGCCTAAATAAATAAACCCTTTATCTTCGAGTACCTGCCACAGTTTTTGACATGCGTTCTTGTGACGATCTTCAGTTGTTCTGATGAAGTCATCATTAGAAAAGTTACAGGCTTTTGTCAGGTCTCTGAAATTTTGGGATACTTGATCCGTAAATGTTTGTGGATCAATCCCTGCTTTTTCAGCAGAAGTTTCGACTTTCTGACCATGTTCGTCGGTCCCAGTCAGAAACTTTACATCATAACCATCTAGCCTTTTGAAACGCGCAAGAACATCGCAGGCGAGTGTGGTGTAGGCATGCCCAATATGTGGTTTATCATTCACATAGTAGATGGGCGTTGTGATATAATAGGATCCGTTATCTGATCCAGTCATAGGAAACTCCTGATCAACAGCACTTGCCGTGATACCTCGTGCTAAATCAGGCAGTCAGGTTTTGGAGTTCCGTTAAGGTTGTCACAACGACCTGCTTTTTATCCAGATTAGCACGAGTAGCACGGGCATAATTCTTCGAGCACTTCTCCCACAGGCCGAGCCATTGCGCAAGACCATGTCGTTCAATTAATGCAGAGATTAGTGTTTGCTCTTCAGGAATAACCATATCAGGCATTGCACCTTGCCCAACTGTCTTGGTCAAGCGAGCCAGCCACCAAAGGTACAACTCCATACCGGTTTTAAAGGCAAGTGGATCAGCACTCGAAAGCTTATCTGCAAAGGCATAAAGCTTAACCATATCTAGATTTGGCAGGGTAGAAAGGAGAGATATCATCTCTCGATATAGGTCAAGACCACCACTTTTCCAAAGGTCCAGCGCTTTTCCGACCGAGCCTTCGGATAATTTGGCTAACTGAACAGCATCCTCATCTGAAAGCTCTGGCACCTTATCTTTAAGTAACGCAATAACGGTATCTTCTTGCAGTGGTGCGAGCGGAAGATGACAGCATCTGGAGTGGATTGTTTGTAGAATTTGTCCGGGAAGATGAGATATTAGTAGTAATACGGTTTTTTCCGGGGGCTCTTCCAGAACTTTGAGAAGCGCATTTGCTGCGTTGGCATTCATTTCTTCAACGGCATCAACTATGACAATGCGCCAGCCACCTTCAATAGATGTCTTGTGGGAAAAGTTAACAATTTTGCGAACCTCATCGACGGGAATTGTCGTTCGCATTTTACCCTTTTCATCCGGGCTTAATTCTAGGGTGACGAGATCGCCATGCGCGCTGGCTGCAATTCTTTTCGCGACAGGATTGTCAGCACCAATATCCAATGTTGTCGGCAGGGCACTATCACCAAATAGACTATTGCTTTCGTCTTCGTTTATTTGATTCATAAGAAAGCGAGAAAAACGATACGCAAGTGTCGCTTTGCCAATGCCTTTGGGGCCAGTGAGCATCCATGCATGCGGGAGTTTACCCGAATTAAACCCCCGAAGAAGGGTTTCTTCTGCCTGAGTGTGCCCAATAAGATCTTGTGTTAATCTGGGATGATCAATGAAGTCGGGTTCAGGTTGTATTTTTTTTCGGGTTGCTTTAGCCATTGAAAGAACCCGTGAACTTATCGGTGACAGCTTTCCATATCGAATTTTCTACGTCATCGAGGGATTGTGTTGCATCAATGACGATGCAGCGACTTGGGGATTCTTTTGCGATTGATAAGAAGCCATCGCGCATACGCTCATGAAAGGATGTTTCCATGCCTTCGAAACGATTTTCACCAAGGTCATGTCCCCTTGTGCGTCCTAGTCCAACGGAAACGGGTAAATCTAGAATTAAGGTCAGGTCAGGTTGAAAATCACCTAATACCCATTCGTGCAGATCAGTAATTTTTTTTGCGCCTAATCCATGTCCTATCCCCTGATAAGCGACAGAAGAGTCCGCAAAACGATCGCAAATGACCCACTCTCCTTTTTCAAGAGTGGGTTTTATGACCTTTTCAACGTGCTCTTGTCGGGCCGCAAACATCAAAAGGGCCTCTGTCTTGGGCGTCCAGCGTGAAGCATCGCCCCGAACTAACAGGTCTCGAATAAGTTCGGCACCAGGGGTGCCGCCAGGTTCTCTTGTGCAGGTGTTGTTATAACCTGATTTCTCAAGACGTTGGGATAAGCGTTTGATTTGCGTGCTTTTTCCCGCCCCTTCTCCACCTTCTAGGGATATAAAAAAACCTTTGGACATCGGGGTTATGATTTTCCGAAAATCAAATAGTTTAGAGCAGAAACAATACGACTAAAGCCGCCTTCTCTTTCTACTGAATTTGCAGCAACAAGCGGTATTTCTACTGTATCAATCTCTGGTGCTGCAATTGTTAACGTTCCAAGCCTTTCCCCTTTTTCTATGGGGGTCTGGATCGGCCCAACATAATTAACTGTAGCAGTCATTTTGTTTTTAGCGTTCCGAGGGAGTGTTAAGAGAAGGTCTTCTTCTGGCACCAGATCAATGGTTTTTTCTTTTCCAAGCCAGACATCGGCTGTATCAACTGTCTCCCCAGCTTTAAACAGTTCAAAGTTATCAAACTCTCTAAAAGCCCAAGAAACCAAACGCGCAGATTCTTCTGCCCGTTCTTTTATACTTCCCATGCCGTTTAAAACCATAATGATACGGCGGTCACCTTGCTTGGCTGAAGCTGTTAAGCCATAGCCTGCTTCTTCCGTATGGCCGGTTTTTAGGCCATCAGACCCTAGGTTTTTATAGAGTAACGGATTTCTATTTCCTTGTGTAATGCCGGACCAGGTAAAGGATTTTTCTGAATAGACGTCATAAAATTCAGGGAAATCAGTAATGATACGATCGGCTAGAATAGCAAGATCTTTTGCTGTCATTCTTTGGCCTGGATCTGGCCACCCTGTTGCGTTGGCAAAGGTGCTATTTTCCATGCCAATTTCACGTGCCTTCGCTGTCATTTCCAGCGCAAAGTTTTCTTCCGACCCACCAAGGCCTTCAGCAACTACGATGCAGGCATCATTGCCTGACTGAACAATAATACCGCGCAAGAGATCATGAATAGAAATTTCTTTCCCGACCTCGACGAACATCTTTGATCCGCCTTTTCGCCAAGCTTTTTCACTCACGGGCAGTTTATCATCTAGCGATAGTCGTCCATCTTTCAGGCGCTCAAACACCATATATGCGGTCATGATTTTACTCATAGAAGCAGGAGGCATAGAAACTTCTGCGTCTTTATTAATCAGAACCGTTTTGGTGGTGTAATCAATCAGGTAGGCTTCTCGCGCGGAGGTCTCAATAGCAAAGGCCGATTGAGTAAGCGCAACGAGGCATGCGCCACCGAATAATATAGATTTTATTGAAGATCTAAAATTTGAATTCATTTTGTTTTGCAATGATCTGACCTGAGTGTCTTGAGGGTTTCTATGGTAGTTAATCTGTTACGAAGCTTTTGTGGAGAAAATATGACTTCCAGCCAAAATTAATTGGCTGGAATATTAATCCTGAACTATTAATCAACGACTACACGGGCATCATTGTACCCGTTGTCGTGTAATATTTTCAATAAATCGTCGGCCTCTTGCACGTTCGTCAAAGGGCCAAGGCGAACACGATAAAAAGTTCGTTCCCCCACAGCTGCATTAGCTACCTGAGCAGTCCCGAGTGGAGATAAACGAGCGCGAAGGCGATCTGCATTGTGAACCTGCAGAAAAGATCCCGCTTGGACATAGATACTAGTTGGTGCAACAGGCGTCTGGGACACGACGCCATCAGTAAAATTTCCGGTAGGCTCAATACTTGCCGTCTTAACCGGTGAAGATGTCTCACTTGTTATTGCGGGAGACGTCGCCGGAGCATCCAGAGGTTCGGCTGTTACCGTTTCAGTTGGTGCCGCGAGTGTTGTATTCTCATTTGACGCGACTTGAGGTGTGTAGTCTTTTCCCTGAGCTTGGGCGGCTAATTGACGGCTTTCTTCTTCCAGTATTTCAACTTTGACTTTAGCCGTACCTTGAAGTTCAAAGCCCAGAAGTTGGGCTGAACGGCGGGATACATCAATAATACGATTATTCGAGAATGGTCCCCGATCATTAATGCGCAACTTTATTGAACGTCCATTTCCAAGGTTTGTCACGCGTACAAGCGAAGGCATGGGTAAAGTTCTATGGGCAGCGGTAAGCGCATATTGATCATAGGTTTCGCCATTGGCGGTTTTTTTACCATCAAATCCTGGGCCGTACCATGACGCTATACCAGTTTCACTGTAATTATAGTCAACAGCAGGGTAGTACCAGAGCTTTTTGACTTGATAGGGTGAACCGACTTTATAGCGCCCAATGGTTTTGGGAGTGTCACTTCTTGTAATCGTTTTGGTGGCATGAGACGCAAGCTCAATTTCTGCACACCCGCTTAAGCCTAAACCTATAGCCGTCAGGCATGCTGCAATTTTCGGTAATTTATTTAAGCTCATTGAGACCCCCATACATATACTGGATAAGATTGTATGCTTCTATCGAAGTCTTATCAATCTTATCCAGTGTGATCCCTGTGATTAATTTATTCAATGCTTCTGTGCTCATTACGTTTTAAGGTTTTCAGGAGTTTCTGAGTTTAAGTAAAAGAGCTTCATCGGGGTATCCATCGCCGGGTAAACCAACTTTCTTTTGAAAATTACGAATACCTTCGCGTGTTTTCCTGCCAATGATACCATCGGCTTTGCCCACATCGTACCCAAGGTTACCGAGAAGCGTTTGAATTTCTTCAATTTCCGTCCTGTGTAAGGGGCGCTCTTCGACAGGTCTAGGTGAAATAAGAGGTGGTTTTCCTGCAATACGATCTGACAGATGGCCGACAGCAAGGGCATAAAGGATAGATCTATTCCAGTTCAGGATTTTGCGAAAATTATTATATACAAGAAAGGCAGGGCCTTTGTGACCGGATGGAAGGATGAGAGATGCCTCTAATTCAAGTGCAGGCAAATTATTACCCGTTATTTTTCTAACGCCGGCTTGTTCCCAGTCCAAAAGGGTTTTCTTGGTATTAAGCCCAACTAAATCCCAGTTGAAATCTTTAGGGAGCAGAACCTCTCTGCCCCAAGTATATTCATCATCCCAACCAATTTGGCCAAGGTAATTAGCTGCGGATCCAAAAACATCCGGCAGGCTGTGCCAGATATCCTTACGACCGTCGCCATTTTCGTCTACTGCATAGAGATTATACGTCGAGGGAATAAATTGAAGGTGGCCCATGGCACCAGCCCATGATCCTTGCATTTTTTCTGGTGTAATATGGCCGTCTTCTATTATGCGTAAAGCTTCAAGTAGCTGGGTTCTGAAAAAATCACTGCGCCGTGTGTCGTACGCAAGTGTAGCATCGGCAGCGATGACAGAAAATCCGCCTGTATGTTGACCAAAGTTACTTTCCAGCCCCCAGAACGCGAGCAGGAAGCGGCTTTGTACCCCATATTTTTTGCTGATGTTATCCAGTAATTCTTTGTGAGTTTTTTGAAGCTGTTGCGCTTTATTGATACGTTGAGTGTTTACGGCCCGATCTAGATAGGTCCAGAAAGTACGCGTAAATTCTGGTTGCCTTCGGTCGTATTCAATAATCTTTGGGATCGGCTCGACACCAGTAAAACTTCTGGTAAGGGTTTGCTCAGAGATCCCCTTACTTTTTGCTTCTACTTTGAATTCGTTAAGCCACTGTTCAAATGATATTTGTGTTTCAATTGGTTCCGGTGTGTTTTCAGCTGTCTGAGCTTGTACCGTTGGAATTAGGAATGAAACAGAAATAACCGTCGAAAGAAGATACCCACAGAACGTAAGTTTTGGACTGCTTTTGCATGTTTTCTGTAATTTACAGGTTCTGCGTAATGAAAAAAACAAAGTAAGCTCCGAATCGCGAAAGATGATCTCAAAGGAATTTAAGAGAACTTTATCCGAATTCAGGCAGTAAAGGCCACCTTGTTTACAATTATATTTCTATTATACCCCTCAGGTATATTTTTCTTAAATTTCTCTGGGTTTTATATTGTTTTGTGAAACACGCGACAGTTCGACGTTCCTTGTCCTTTAAACAGGTAAATTCGATCCTTTTCGGCAAGCTTTTTGGGATCATGAAGCATATTTCTTTGATACAATGCCGCGCCGTATTTTCTGCCATCAACGACGGCAATGTATTGCATCGATTTTACTTGTTTAAAACGACCCCGTCGACAGGCTTTGCTTAATTCAGGGTCTTTTGTGAAAATTTCTGATAGAGGATCTTTTGTACTGTAAATTAACCTGCTTCCCAAATAGCGTTCTTTTTTTAACTGCTGGCTTGGTAAACCCGGTTTCAACAAGGGCTTACGCGTAATGTTATTAGGGCTTAAGTAACCGTTCTGCGCGACACTATTGTGTGCAGGCAGAGCGAAAGCGGTCGAGATAATTACCGTCGCTAATACTTTCTTTGCTTTTTCCTGCATAACACTACTTTTCTGGTGTTTTTAATTTATGAAAATAAATATAACTGCTAAAAGAAAACGTAGAGTTAATATCTTGTTTTCATTTTTATGAGATCTTACTGCTTATTATATTGTTGATTTATTTAAGGATCTCGCTTGGGCATGATCAAAAATTTGTTAGATAAGCTTTTTGGAAAGAAAGAAGTGCGCCGTGAAGGTCGTGAGTTTGGGGCTTCGGGCACTGTTACCATATTCGACATTGCCTATCCTTTAGACAACTGGAGCTCTAGCGGATTTGCCATAACTGGTTATGACGGACCACTATTGCGTGGGGATCATATTACGATCAACTTTTGTTTAAAGCTGGACGGCGGCACGCTAGAATTTGATTGTAAATCCATTATTGTCAGGATTGAACCAGACAAAGAAACCCTTGCGGGGGTTTTTGTGGAGATGAATCCTGAAACCCGAATTCTTATTGCGAATTATTTTGATAGCTAAGATGCGCGAGCAAGCGTATTCTGATTACAGGTAAATTATATATAAAGGTCACTTCATGTCTGATGAAGAAGCTATGAATAACGATGACGTTGATGACATGTTCGATTCTCCGCCAGAAGAAGCAGATTCTCCGGCGGCCGCTTTGCCCGTAAATGATGAGAATGTCCCCGCGGTTCACGGGGTCGGGTTGGAAGTGTCCGCGATACTGGGCACAGCGCAAATGCCAGTAAGTCAATTGCTGAAAATGGGACGTGGTGCGGTTGTCGAGTTGGATAAATATATTGGTGATACGATTGATATCTCGATCAATGACCAGATGATCGCACGTGGTGAGGTGATGATCAAAGAAGATCGGCTGTGTGTAGAGATTATCGAGATGATAAAAAGAACTGGTGATTGACCGTACTTGAATACACTTCTGTCCAATGAAAGATTAAGGAGCTAGGCAGCTCCTTTTTTATTTTTTGGAAGAAATAACAAAAAATGTCATTTTTTCTTATCTAAGCATTTGACACTACGTTCAAATGGAGATATTTCAAAGCCCGTCCGAGAGATGATAGTAAAATATAACTCTCAGGGCGATATATGGAAGGATGGCAGAGCGGTTGAATGCACTGGTCTTGAAAACCAGCAAGGGTGCAAGCCCTTCCAGGGTTCGAATCCCTGTCCTTCCGCCATTATTTAAATAGTGAGCCGTCGATGTAAATCCGGCTCACTATTTTTTTGACTACCTTTTCTGACCGAGTAAACGTCAAAAGCTTTGGGGTTTCATTTTATTTGATGTAGAGCTTATCAAGCGCATCCAGTAATCCCTGCTTTAAAGAGGTATTGGTAAGGTGTTTACTTTCTTGATCAAAGTTATCTCGAAAGCTTGGAATTGAAAGAACAGCTTTCAAATCGGCACCAAAGAAAGGCGCTGAGTTTTCAGCTGCTTTGAGAACGCTGCCTGCGCCACCCTGCCCGGTCGAGGTTGATAAGAACAATGACGGTTTGTTTTGAAAAACTTTAACGTCTATACGTGAAGCCCAGTCAAATAGGTTTTTGTATGCGGCAGTGTAAGAGCCATTATGTTCTGCAAAAGAGATGATCAACCCATCCGAATTTTTGATCTTTTTGATAAAGTCATGAGCCTGTTTTGGATGACCAAGTTCTTCTTCTTTATCTGTGCTGAACAGAGGCATTTCATAATCATTAATATCAATCACCTCTACCTCTACGTTTTCATACTTTTTCTCGAATAGCTGTCCTGTATAGGTAACGAGTGCTTTGTTGATAGATTTGGTACTGCTGCTGGCTGCAAAAGCAAGAATTTTCATTGTATTGTCCTTCGACATTATTCTGATCTTTTTAGGTGATAGCTAAATAAAACAAAGTGTGTTGTTATATTTTTGATCACACACTTAAGATTTA
>NZ_CAKZMP010000395.1 GCF_937128705.1 uncultured Kiloniella sp.
CGAGCCTGAACTTGGTTTAATCTTTGACGTAGAAATTGGCTTTTTAACCTGAACCTGACCTTCATCAGGCTCACTAAGCTCTTTTTTCATCGCTTTAGCCAAGCGTTCCGTTTCCCGAACAGAAAGACCTTTTGAAGAAATTTCCTGAGCAAGTTCAACGGCGTCTTCAGCGCCAACAAGTGCACGAGCATGACCGGCACTCAAATCACCTTTTTCGACGAGATTCTGTACTTCTTCCGGAAGAGAAAGCAAACGAAGTATATTTGCAATATGGCTGCGACTTTTCCCGATAATTTTGGCAACATCGTCTTGTTTATGGCCAAATTCATCCATAAGACGACGGTAACTAGTTGCTTCTTCGATCGGCGTTAGATCCTGACGCTGAACATTTTCAATTATTGCAACTTGAAGAACTTCAGCATCATTCAGTTCACGTATTACAACGGGAATTTCATGTAGCTGTGCCCGTTGAGAAGCCCGCCAACGACGTTCCCCCGCCACAATTTCATATTCTGATGAGAACTCAGGATGACGACGTACCAAAATAGGCTGAAGCAAGCCTGATTGTTCAATAGAATCAGCAAGCGTCGCAAGCGCTTCTTCTTCAAAATGACGGCGGGGCTGTTTAGCATTGGGATGGATATGCTCTATCGGAACTTGTTTTGTTGAACGTACTTTATCCAAAGACGCATAGTCTTCTGTCTCATCCCCAAAAAGAGCAGCAAGACCGCGGCCTAAATTTTTCCGTTTATCCTGAGCTTCAGCCACCAAACGACCCTTTCAACTAAGCCTGTTATGTATTTTACCTAGGTTAATTTTATTTGGGTTATGACCCGTTTAATTATTATGCAACAGCCGGTTCGGTAATACGAACCTGTTCGTTCCGAAGAATTTCCCCAGCCAACTTGATATAGGCCTGAGAGCCTGCACAAGCAACATCGTATAAAAGGACAGGCTTACCATGTGAAGGTGCCTCTGACACTCTGACATTACGCGGTATAACCGTATTGAACACCTTATCACCCAAGAAGGCCCGCACATCAGCAGCAACCATCTCACAAAGGTTGTTCCTTCTGTCATACATCGTAAGAACAACACCCTGAATTTGAAGGCGACGATTAAGCCCGCGCTTCACACGATCAATTGTACGAAGAAGGTGAGATAACCCTTCTAAGGCATAAAACTCTGTTTGTAGAGGCACAAGAACAGCATCAGAAGCAACCAGAGCATTCAAGGTCAGCAGACCAAGTGCAGGTGGGCAATCAATCAGGATATAATCAAACTGATCCAAAAGGGGACCAATAGCATTCACCAATTTAAATTCACGTTCTTTCAGGTTCACAAGCTCCAGCTCGGCACCTGAAAGTTCCACACCAGAAGAAATAACATGCATCCGGGGAACATCTGTTGATCTAACAGCACGCGTGATAGGTAAACCTTCGATCATAACCTGGTAAATGCTTTGTTGCCGGGCATCAGGTTCTACACCTAATCCAGTACTAGCATTCCCCTGAGGATCAAGATCAATAATCAGAACCTTTTTCTTACAAGCAGCTAAAGCTGTTGCCAGGTTAACGGTTGTTGTTGTTTTACCAACCCCACCCTTCTGATTTGCAATGGACCAAACCTTAGCTTCACGTTTCTTTTTACTTGAAATTGAATCCATATCTTGTACTGACACGATCAATCCCCCCAAGTTATAGAAGTTTGAGGTTCAATATTGCTGCATCATCATCAGACAAAGAATTGTACCTCGACACTTTCATAGTCCACTTTTTCTCTGCTTCGGTCAATTCCTCATCTACATTTCGCCCCTTTAAAAGCAAAAATTCAGGATCTTTTTTCCCTTTTGAAGCCTTTAAAAAGGACTGAGAGAAATCTAAAATTTTAGAAAGTGGTGCAAAAGCGCGTGCTGTAAAAACATCAACAGCAAAGGGTTCAACCTTTTCAATACGATTATTATGAACAATTAACCCTGCATCTGTTTCACGTGAAACTTCACGCAAGAACATTGATTTCTTAAGATCAGATTCCATCGCATGAACTTCCCCTGCTCCCAGTATAGCAAGAACAAGAGCTGGAAAACCTGCGCCACTTCCAAAATCAACAATTGTTTTTTTATGCTCTGTCTCAGAAAGATATTTAATAAGTTGAGCAGAATCTAAAAAATGGCGGATCCATAAATCAGGTAAGGTGTTTTTACTCACCAAATTGATTGCTTTATTCCATTTAATCAAAAGATCCGCATAGCATTTTAATTTATCCTCTGTTTCACGTGAAACAGAAATATGCTTTTTAAAAACTTCAATTCCAGTTTGATCAGGCAACATTATTTTTATCTAATCTTCTTACATATCTTAAAAGTGCAACCAGTGCAGCAGGTGTAACACCCGAGATACGCGACGCCGCGCCTAACGTATCAGGTTTTGATTGATTAAGTTTCTGAATAATCTCATTAGACAGACTTGGAACAGACGCATAATCAAAAGTTTCTGGTAGCTTTAAACCTTCATCTTTCTTAAAAGCTCTGATATCAGCATCTTGGCGATCAATGTAACCTGCATAGCTAGCATCTATCTCTAGTTGCTCTACGATAATCGGATCAAATTGTGAAAGGTCAGGCCATACTTTAGTTAGAACCTCTATCGTAACTTCAGGGTAACGAAGTAAGTCAAAAATAGACCTTCTTTGCCCATCTCTATTCACATTGATATCAAAGGCAATCAACTCATTAGGTGTCGCAGAATGTTCCTTTGCAAAAGCTCTTGCTTTTGAAAGCGCAGACATCTTCTCATTAAATACAGAAGCTCTGTCTTCTTTAATACACCCAATATCAAGCCCTATAGGTGTTAAACGTTGATCAGCATTATCAGCTCGAAGTTTCAAACGATATTCTGCACGACTAGTAAACATTCGGTAAGGCTCTGTAACCCCCAAAGTTACAAGATCATCAATCATGACCCCCATATAGGCATCAGCACGATCCAATACAAAATCCCTATCAGATCCTTGCGACTTCAATGCAGCATTTACACCAGCAATAAGACCTTGTGCGCCAGCCTCTTCATAACCAGTTGTCCCATTGATTTGACCTGCAAAGTAAAGTCCATGAACTTTCAACGTTTCAAGTGTTGGACGCAATTCACGCGGATCAACATAGTCATACTCAATTGCATAGCCATGTTGAAGTATTTTAGCTTTCTCAAGACCAGGAATAGTTTTCAGAAAATCTTCCTGAACGTCTTCTGGAAGAGATGTAGATATACCATTTGGATAGACATTTACATCGTCCAGACCTTCTGGCTCTAGAAAAATTTGATGGCGATCTTTCTCTTTAAAACGAACAACTTTATCTTCTATAGAAGGACAATACCGCGGACCTTTACTTTCGATTTGGCCAGAATACATAGGAGACTGGTCAATATTCTCAGCAATAATATCGTGGGTACCAACGTTGGTATAAGTTATATGACATGGAACCTGTTTTTGAGTAATTTCCTTTGTCATATAGGAAAATGGTTCTGGCGGCGTATCCCCTGGCTGAACAACCAAGTTACTATAATCAATAGTGCGTGTATCAAGTCGTGCTGGCGTGCCAGTTTTTAAACGTCCCAGCTCAAAACCAAACCGAGATAGAGTTTTGGATAAACCTATGGCTGGTTCATCCCCTACCCGACCGGCAGGAATTTTCTTTTTACCTAGATGAATTAACCCGTTTAAAAAAGTTCCTGTCGTCAAAACAACACCAGAAGAAAAGATCTTTTCCCCCGTAGCAGTAATGACACCGCAACAAATGTCATTTTCATCCAGAATAAGATCTTCAACAGGAGCTTCAAGAATTGTCAGATTTTCCTGATCATCCAAGAGTTCCTGAATAGCTTCTTTATATAATCTGCGATCAGCTTGAGCTCTCGGTCCGCGTACTGCTGGACCTTTACTTCTATTTAAGACACGAAACTGAATGCCACCTCGATCAATGGCTTTACCCATTAACCCATCAAGCGCATCAATTTCTCTTACTAGATGCCCTTTGCCAAGACCGCCTATGGCAGGGTTACAAGACATAACACCAATAGTCGATTTTTTATGGGTTACAAGAAGTGTAGTGACACCCATTCTGGCAGAAGCTGCAGCAGCCTCTGTTCCAGCGTGACCGCCCCCAACAACAATAACATCATAGTTTTTCATAGCTAATCGCTTTGCTATATTTTTCGAATTTTAAAAATACTTAGAACTACGTTAAAGGTTATTTACCCAAAGCGTCTTTAATTTTTTGATCCGTATTATATTGGCTCAATGCGTAAACAGACCAAATTGCTGCCACAGGCCAACCAATTAAAGTGATCTGTAAAATGAGACAAATGATTCCAGCAAAGGGTCTTCCAATTGTGAAAAATTGTAACCATGGAATAAGCAAAGCCAATAATAAACGCATTATCTTCCCTCTTAATAAGATTCTTCAAACTATAGATGAATTTGTCATAAGTGAGTTCACTGAAGTGAATTTACCCTCAACTTAATTTTCAGCCATATTCATAACTACTATATGGTCTGTTTCACGTGAAACATCGTTCACAAAACGCTTTACCTATGTAAGCTAAATTAGTTTATTTTCCAATGCAAAAATCACGGAAAATAACATCTAATAACTCTTCTACGTCAACTTTCCCAGTAATTCGTCCTAGATAGCGTGTCGCAAGGCGTAAATCTTCAGCACAAAGTTCTGGCAAATCAGTCTCAAGAGATCTACCTAATGAATCTAAACATTCAAGCAAAGCTGACCTATGCCGCTGTCTCGTAATACCGGATGAACTTCCAGACTGTCCCATATTAGAAACCACCCATGAATTAAGCTTTTCCAATAAGATATCTAAACCATCACTAGATTTAGTCGATATTTTAGTTATATCAAACCCAGAAACGGAAGAAGGGATTGTTTGATCAGCTTGATTTAAATCGTTTTTGTTAAGCGCAACAAAACTATTATCGCTATTCAATAATTTTAAAGTTTCAGTATCAAAATTATCTCTATCGGCGATATCAAAAACAGCCAGACATAGATCTGCGGATTCAGCGTTCTGTTTGGCTCTTCTTATCCCTTCGAGCTCAATTCCATCTGTCGTATTTTCTTCTATTTCTCTCAGACCAGCCGTATCGGAAACAATAACGGGATAACCAGATAGATCCAAATGTACTTCTATTATATCTCTCGTTGTCCCGGCAACATCAGAAACAATGGCGACTTCCCGTCGTGCCAAAGCATTCAGCAATGAAGATTTACCAGCATTTGGAGGTCCAACAATTGCTATCTTAATGCCGTTCCGTAAGCGTTCACCGCGATGACTTTCGGCCAGATGATGTTTAATATCTTCTATTAGCTGCTCTATATTGTGTTTTACTTGGGCTGAAATTCCTTCTTCCAACTCTTCATCTGGGAAGTCAATTTCAGCTTCCAAATAGGCAAGCATCCGGACCAGACGATTTCGCCACCCTTCCACCAGCTTAGAAAGTTCCCCATCCATTTGACGAATGGCTTGTTTCCTTTGAGCTTCAGTCTCTGCTGCGATGAGATCAGACAGTCCCTCTACTTCAGTTAAGTCGAGTTTGTCATTATCAAATGCGCGACGGGTAAATTCACCGGCTTCAGCTGGACGAAAATCAGGTAATTTTGCCAAAGCTTCGATCGTGCCATCAACTACAGCACGCCCACCATGGAGGTGTAGCTCGACAACATCTTCCCCGGTAAAACTACTGGGACCAGGAAACCAAAGAGCTAAACACCGATCCAGTTCAGCTTTATCTTCAGGATCAAACAATTTTATAAGAGCAGCAACACGAGGTTCAGGAAAAGAAGATGACATCTTTTCCAAAACAAGTTTGGCTGTGCTACCCGATATTCTAATCACAGCAACACCCGCCTGTCCCGGCGCAGTAGATAGGGCAAAAATTGTTTCGGAAGCCATCTTGTCTAAACCAATAAGAGTTTCATGCTCAATCGAAGGGAATTTGCACATTAGCCGCAGACAATCAGCAGGTCAAAACCCTTTATAACATAGCAGAACTGCAGAAGTTCTATGATCC
>NZ_CAKZMP010000396.1 GCF_937128705.1 uncultured Kiloniella sp.
ATCATACGTTGTTGGTAACGTTCATCTTTGGACCCTACTTTGCCAGTGTTGCTGTTCAGCATTTCATGGCCGCAGGACTGGACAACGAACTCGCCGGGGCCCGTGCACAAAGTCTTTGGGCAATGGCCCTGACGGTAACGGGGCTGATAATCGGTTTTGGCGCTCCAGTGATGGGGGCCTTGGCCGACAGCACCGGTCGTCGCATGCCATGGATCGTCGTATTCTCGGCGATGTACGTGATTGGTGCATGGGGCATTTGGTATATGTTGCCCGACGGTTCGAACCTGATGTGGGGGCTTTATGCATTTGGCATAGGTTTCATTGGGGCGGAATATGCCCTGATCTTTATAAATTCTCAGCTTCCCGATCTAGGAACTCAAGATCAAATTGGGGAAATTTCCGGCTCGGGGTTTGCCTTTGGATACGCTGGCGGATTTATTTCGCTGCTTATTTTGCTGTTGCTGTTTGTCGAACAGGGGAACGGGAAAACCCTGATCGGGCTGGACCCAATTCTAGGGTTGAATGCAGCCGAACGCGAAGGCACGCGTATTGTTGGGCCGTTCACAGCGCTTTGGTACATTCTGTTCATGATCCCTTATTTCATGTGGGTGCGCGATAAGCCTCGTGTCGGACCACCGGGGTCGGTCAACGATGCCTTTGTAATGCTGGGCAAATTGATTGCCAGCCTTCGGCATCGGCTAAGCCTGTCGGCCTATCTGGGTTCTTCGATGTTCTACAGGGATGCACTGAATGGGCTTTACGGCTTTGGCGGTGTCTACGCCAACTTGGTTCTGCATTGGGAAATAACACAGATTGGTATCTTCGGGATCGTGGCGCTGATTTCATCGGTCATTTTCAGCTTTTTTGGCGGCAAATGGGATCGTCGATTTGGCCCAAAACCAGTCATAATCGCCGCCATCTGGGTATTGATAATTGTCTGCGTAATCATCGTCAGTATGTCCCGTACCCAGATCATGGGCATGCCGCTTCCAGATGGGTCCAGCCTGCCTGATTTCATATTCTTTGGCTGTGGTATTCTTATTGGCGGCATGGGGGGCGTGGTTCAATCAGCCAGTCGAAGCCTGATGGTGCGTCATTCTGATCCCGAAGCACCGACAGAATACTTTGGTCTTTATGGGCTTTCTGGGCGGGCAACCGCCTTCATAGCACCATCCCTGATCGCACTAGTGACGACACTAACAGAAAGTGCGAGATTGGGTGTATCGCCGATCGCATTCCTTTTCATCATCGGCTTAGTACTGTTGCGGTGGGTCAACCCCAAAGGAGAAACCAAATAGTGTTTCGCAAGCTATCACTTTTAGTCTTGTTTACCTTTGGTCTTATGGTGCCCGCTGTGGCGGAATGTGACGGCCTCGATCAGGATGGGCCCCAGTCCGGCACGGCATTTCTTTACTGCGTCAGAGACTGTTTCGTAGACAAGAAGAGAGTCATTGCCGTCAATCCGATGGCTTTCCACTCCTATCGCCTCTCCACGTTTATAAAGCTCGGTTTCCCGAGTGGCTTCTGCAAGCGTCGTTGACACCGCATATTGATTGTTTTCCACGATCAGGATGAAGTTCAGGTTCCATATCGCGGCCAGATTCAAAGACTCGAGGAACGTGCCATTGTTGCTGGCCCCGTCCGTCGAAAACGCGATGGTCACTGCATCGGACCCGCGCACTTGTGCAGCCATTGCCGCACCGACTCCCAACGGAGTGCTCGCGCCAACAATGCCATTGGCCCCAAGATTGTTCTTGGTGATGTCGGCGATATGCATCGAGCCGCCGTAGCCTTTGCAATATCCAGTTTCTTTCTGAAGAAGCTCGGCGACCATGCCTTCGACTCTTGCGCCCTGTGCAATACAATGCCCGTGTCCCCGGTGGGTTGAGGCGATGTAGTCACCTTCTGCAAGCGCCGCGCATGCGCCCGTGGCGATACCTTCCTGACCTAAATAAGGATGGAAATATCCACGCACCAAACCCTGCCGGTATAGTTTTATACCCTCAGTTTCAAAATTTCTGATTTTATAAGCCGTCTTGAAAAGTTTTTCCAAAAGGTCACTCGAAGGCATGTTTTCTTTATCTTGTAGAGGCATAGTCAAGCTCCGACCGGCAATTTTAGCTTCAATTCGTCGATGGAATGATTCTATACCACAACGAATTTCGATGAGTAAAGAAATTTTCACCAAAAATTTCAATTGGTTGATATTTATAATACAAAATAACACCAACAGCTAAAGATAAATAATCTAAGCTATTGACATGTACTATCTAAACTTATACTGGGTGAAAATCTAGTTAAACTATCAGAAAACAATCAAATAACAAATCAATTAATCTAGTTATCAGACTTTTAATGGATCTAAAATCAAAGAGCAGTTACAGATTGGTTATGCCTTACTACCATCATTGAGATATATAATAGGATACTCATTATGACCTTAAAAACACCTAAAGATGATATACAAACTATCAGTGTAAATTAAATTTTAAACTGTAGTCATATTTCAGGACTTGCTATGTTTATTGGATTTAATAAGTTTCTATACCTAACGAATGTAATCCCTTGTGGAAGTAGTAAATTATTTATAAAACTTAACAAAAGTTAATTCAAAGCTTTTCAAGAAGATTATAATTAAAAAAAATGTCTTTTTTTTACCTCATTTATATTGCTAGAAAAGTCTGTGGTCATCAGAACACTAATTTTCCTATACAGGTTTAATCGAATACATTCAGAGAAAGATTGACTTAATATCTTCAATTTTTTCTTTTGAAATATCTAGGCGATAATAACTTTTTCCAAATGCACTTTTAATGTAAATCAAATCGCTTAAGAGATTACTAAATTCAGTCTTTAAATTATATAGCTCCTTTCTATTTTTATCTAATTCCTCAGAATAATAATCTAATAATCTTTCAGTTTTTGTTTTAGAGGCTTCTATTTCCTCTTGAGTTCGTTCAATATATTCAGGTTCTTCTTTCTCTACTTCTTCAAATAAAGACTCTAACATTTCACGAGTAGGTATCAATTGTGTTTTCT
>NZ_CAKZMP010000397.1 GCF_937128705.1 uncultured Kiloniella sp.
GTCTGCTCTGTTCCCCGGAAATTCCAACTTGGGATGAATTACAGTATTTTCTGAAAGCTGGAAGTAAACATCGCGCATTGCGCAAAGATCAAGATATCAACCACATTCACTGGGCAACCACACGACGTCCCACAGATAAAAGCCTTATGGCCTTTGCCATAGATCACAGATCTCAATTAGAAGACATGGCTGATCGCGCAGGGGTATCCCGTGATCGCATCCCAGCGCTTAAACAGCTCGCGGTGAAAGCTGCCAGTAACGTTGCTCAGGGTCGTCCGAACTATGGTATGCTTCTAGACAGTACCTATGGTGTCAAAGCACTTTTTGACGCCGAAAAAGAACCCTTATGGATTGGCCGTCCCGTCGAATTACCCGGATCACACCCTCTGGACTTTGACAAGATTAAAGACTTGGGATCACACCTGAACGAATGGCCCGTTGACCATGTTGTCAAATGCCTTTGCTTCTACCACCCTGACGACGAAAAAAACATCAGAGAACAACAAGAGAAATCTCTTTTGCGTCTTCATGAAGCAGCCAGAAAAATTGGACGCGAGCTTCTTATTGAAATTATCGCGGGCAAAAACGGTCCTCTTGGCGACGAAACTGTTTCAAAAGTCATGTCCCGACTTTACGAACTGGGCATCAAGCCGGACTGGTGGAAACTGGAACCACAAACCAGCAAAATTGCCTGGCAAAATATCAGCAAGGTGATAGAGGAAAATGACGTTTATTGCCGGGGCATTGTTCTTCTCGGACTTGAAGCTCCTGAAGAACAGCTAAGAGAAGCCTTTGCCTCGGCAATATCGTCTCCTTGGGTCAAGGGTTTTGCCGTGGGCCGTACAATCTTTGCCGAAGCGGCCAATGCATGGTTACAAGGAGAGATTGATGACGAAGCCGCAATCGCAGACATGGAGAATAAATTCCAACGTCTGACAGATTCCTGGATCGAAGTAGAAAAAGCTACGCGCTTTTCCTAAGTAGGAACACCCTGACAACAAGAACTGAAACCCAAGAAACAAAATATGTCATACTTCATTTTGCTTACAGAATAGAAGTCTGAACAGACCGGATTAAGACAGATGAAAACGATACGATTAACAATGGCGCAAGCTGTTGCCCGATTTTTAAGTGTTCAGAAAATTGAAATTGATAACAAGGTCGAACCTATCTTTGCCGGAGTATGGGCAATCTTTGGGCATGGAAACGTCACAGGAATGGGTGAAGCTCTCTATCAGGTTCAGGATAAACTTCCCACATACCGGGCGCACAATGAACAAGGTATGGCACACGCAGCGATTGCCTTTGCCAAATCAAAGCAACGCCAACGTATGATGGCCTGTACAACCTCCATTGGCCCCGGCGCAACAAACATGGTCACGGCTGCTGCATTGGCCCACGTCAACCGCCTACCACTTTTACTGTTACCCGGTGATGTTTTTGCCAACAGAAATCCTGACCCCGTCCTTCAACAAATCGAAAACTTTGGGGATGGTACAATCTCGGCAAATGATTGTTTCAAGCCCGTATCCAGATACTTTGATCGCATCACACGTCCTGAACAGATTATACCCGCCCTAAACAGAGCCATGAATGTTCTCACAGATCCGGCTGATTGTGGTCCTGTAACATTGTCCCTTTGCCAAGACACCCAAGCCGAAGCCTATGATTACCCAGAAAGTTTCTTCGAAGAAAAGATCTGGTACATTCGGCGTCCTACTGCTGATGTCAAAGAACTCGAAATAACGCTTTCATCTTTGAAGGAAGCCAAAAAACCTTTGATAATTGCAGGGGGTGGCGTCCACTATTCCAAAGCATGTGATGCTCTTCGATCTTTTGCAGAAAAGCATAAGATACCCGTCACAGAAACGCAGGCAGGGAAATCAGCCCTTCCCCACGATCACCCAATGAACATGGGGGCAATCGGCGTAACAGGTACCTCCGCCGCAAATAAACTCGCCGAAGAAGCCGACCTCATCCTCGCTGTCGGAACGAGACTTCAGGATTTCACAACCGGATCGTGGGCACTTTTCAAAAATCCAGATCGTCGGTTTATTGGTATCAACGTACAAAGTTTTGATGCCACAAAACATCGGTCTCTGCCGTTGGTTGGTGATGCC
Organism: uncultured Kiloniella sp.; assembly: GCF_937128705.1. GTDB lineage: Bacteria > Pseudomonadota > Alphaproteobacteria > Kiloniellales > Kiloniellaceae > Kiloniella. The sequence goes on from NZ_CAKZMP010000397.1 coordinate 2,121, forward strand.
CAAAGTACGTTACAACAGCTAAGTACAAAGCTTGAGAATTGGCAGGCACCGGATGAGTGGGCCACCTTAGGACACAACGCATACCAAAGTTGGCTTAATGACGCCAACAAGGTTACAGCCTCAACGCCCGATCTTTATCCCTCTGATGCCCAAGTCATCGGTGCTGTTCAACGATCATCCCCCAAAGACAGCATTGTTGTCTGTGCAGCTGGGGGATTGCCCGGCGAATTACATAAACTATGGCAGGCCTCGGTGCCCGGAACTTACCATGTTGAATATGGCTATTCCTGTATGGGGTATGAGATTGCAGGCGGCCTTGGCGTCAAGCTTGCCAATCCAGACCAGGAAGTCATCGTCATGGTTGGCGATGGCTCTTATTTGATGATGAATTCCGAAATTGCCACCTCTGTGCTACTCGGGCAGAGACTAACAATTGTCGTTCTGGACAACCGTGGCTATGGATGCATCAATCGCCTGCAACGGGGCACAGGAAACCCTTCGTTCAACAATCTATTGGAACATACCAATCATCAATCCTTGCCAGATATTGATTTTAAAGCCCACGCAGAAAGTTTGGGAGCAAGTGCGTCAAAAGTCAGCACAATTGATGAGTTGGAAGCAGCGTTAGAACAAGCCAAAAATAAAGATAAAACTACCGTCATTGTGATCGATACAGATCCATTGGCTTCGACAGAAGCTGGCGGGCACTGGTGGGATGTCGCCGTTCCGGAAGTATCATCAGACAAAAATGTAAACTCTGCGCGTAAAAACTATGAAACCGCGCTCAAGCAACAACGTATCGGAGATTAAATTCATGACCATTCGCATTGGGGCCAACCCTATTGGTTGGTCAAACGATGACATGACGGAACTCGGTGGTCATATTCCGCTTGAACAATGTCTTCGTGAAGCGCAGGAAGCCGGGTTTGTCGGTATGGAACTTGGCAACAAGTTCCCGCGCAAAAGTGAAACACTAAAGGCTACGCTTGCTGAATACGGCCACAGCCTTGTGTCCGGTTGGTATTCTTCTGAACTGTTAACACGCAGTGTCAAAGATGAGCTTTTGAACCTGCGGCCACATCTGGATCTTCTAAAAGGTTGTGGTGCTGACGTTCTGGTTTTTGCCGAAACATCAAACGCCATTCACGGCGACATAAACATCCCCCTTTCCAAACGACCTGTCTTACATGACAAAGATTGGGTCGAATTTGGTAACCGGGTGACAGAGATCGGTGACGCGACTTTGGCCGAAGGTGTCCGCCTTGTGTATCATCATCACATGGGTACCATTGTGCAATCCGAAGAAGACATTCACAATTTTATGCGTGTCACAGGGCCTTCAGTCCATTTGCTTTTGGATACAGGACACGCAACATGGGGCGGGGCTGATCCCGCGACACTGGCAGGGCGTTACAAGGATCGGATCAGTCATGTACACACAAAAGACATCCGCTCGGATATAATGAAAAAAGCAGCCGACAAGAATATGAGCTTCCTTGAAGCTGTAATTGCCGGTGTCTATACTGTCCCCGGCGATGGTATGATTGATTTCACCACCACACTTAAAGAACTTCAGGGGTATCAAGGCTGGGTCATCGTCGAGGCTGAACAGTATTCAGAAGAAACTTCAGCGCTTAGCTTTGCAAAGCTGGGCTATGCCAATTTGGTCAAGTACCTGCAGGAAGCCAACCTTTTAGATTAACAGTCCAAGCAAATAACCACTCACCCCCACAATCGCACGAGAAACAATCATGAGCCACCTACTTGTAAAGCCATCAGCGCCCGACAACAGCGGAAAAATTATCGAAGTTACCCCTGAAAGTGCCGAGTGGACGTATGTTGGCTTTGATGTGCACAAGCTTTTAAAAGGTCAAACCATTTCAGAACAGACAACGGATCGTGAAGTCTGTCTCGTCTTTGTGTCCGGGAAAGGCAAGGTAAGTGTGGATGGTCAGGATTTTGGATCTCTTGGCGAACGCATGTCCCCCTTCGAAGGCGATCCTTGGTCCGTTTATATTCCCGGAGGCTGCAAATGGTCTTTAACCACAGAAACCGATGTCGAACTGGCCGTATGCTCTGCCCCTGTAACATCCACATCTGACGAACGGTTGGAACCCCGTGTAATTTCACCGGGAAAAGCAAGTAGAGAAACACGGGGAGAAGGCACAAACATTCGGCATGTTGCCAATATTCTGCCCGAAACAGAGCCCGCAGACAGCCTGCTTGTTGTCGAAGTCATAACTCCTGGCGGGCACTGGTCTTCCTACCCGCCTCACAAACATGATCAAGATGCATTGCCAAATGAATCCTTATTGGAAGAGACTTATTATCACCGCCTAAATCCATCACAGGGTTTTGCCTTCCAGCGTGTTTATACTGATGACAGATCACTGGATGAAACTTTTGCTGTAGAAGATCGTAATGTCGTTTTGGTACCAGAAGGTTATCACCCCTGTGGTGCTCCCCATGGGTACGATCTATACTATCTCAATGTGATGGCTGGCCCCAAGCGAATTTGGAAATTCCATAACGACCCAGATCATGAATGGATGTTAAAATAAATTTCGCGATAGCTATGCTGTGATGACAAAGGCAATTGCGGAACAAACATGGACTTGGTATCTTCGCAAAGGATCCTCTCTTGATCCACAATCCAACGATTTTAAAAAGAACGCTAACGTTTCCAGTTTTCTAGGCGCGAATATGCATAAATGGCTGATTGCCAACGACTATAACGTTTCTAATACACCAGCGACAGACACAAAGAGCTTACTTAGAATGTTATTGAGCGACCGTTTCGAAGCTGTTCTGGCAAACGAACTTGTTATGGATCGGCTCTTACATAAAACTGATCAGCTTGAACATGTTCGAAAAGTGGACCTAAAAAACAAACCTCTTGGTGTATATTTTTCGAACCGCTTTTTACTTCATAATCCGGGTTTTATAGAACGCTTCAATGAAGAAGTTACGCCCTGCCGGAAAAAGAATGATACCATTGCAGGGTATGGCACGCTCACCTTCTTGACCCACACAAAATTACGAAAAATATCCCCCCTCTTGCTTAAACGCCTGTAGTATCACGTAATAACTTTTCAGATTCCCTAATTTCCAAGGGCTTATGCCAAAAGTACCCTTGACCAATAACAGCCCCCAGCTCCAAAGCTGTTAACCTCTGCTTTTCGGTTTCAACACCTTCAACAACAACAGATAAGGCATACGCAGAAGCTATATCAATAACCGACTTGAAAACTGTATCAGTAGATTTATCTTCGCCAAGACTCTTCACAAACGCTCTATCAACTTTTAGTCCTGTAATGGGTAATCTTTGTAAATAGCTCAAAGATGAATAGCCTGTTCCAAAGTCATCTAGAACAGTTTTAAAACCCTTGTCCTGTAATTGCTTTAAAACATCAATGGCTCTCTCCTCATCTGCGGAAATAGATTCTGTTACCTCTATCTCAATCGCAGATGTACCAATGCCCGCATTTTCAATAATTGAC
>NZ_CAKZMP010000398.1 GCF_937128705.1 uncultured Kiloniella sp.
TATAGGACTAGAATTGTAGGATAAGTCATGGTTCATGAACGCTATGCAATTTATTATGCGCCGCGATTAAACAGTAAACTGGGGCAATTTGGTAATTCCTGGTTTGGTTATAATCCTGTTTCTAATGAAGCTATTCAAAGGCCAAACGTTGAGGGGATGGCTGCTCAAGAAATTGAACATGTGACGCGAGGAGCGGGGCGATATGCTTTTCATGGAACATTAAGGTCACCCTTTAAATTGCGGAAAAACCGTAGTTTAGAGTCGTTAGATCAATCGTTAAGATCCTTTGCAACAAAAGCTCGTCCGATTATCTGTGGACCTCTTTCTATAAGATCTATTGGCAAATTTCTTGCGCTTGTCCCTGATGATCCTGAGAATCATATTCCAGGTCTTGCAGAGCAATGCATCAGAACTTTTGATAATTTTAGATTAGCACCCAGTAAGCAAGAACTAGATCGCAGACGACAGGCTGGCCTTACGTCTGTTCAGGAAGAACTGCTTCTTCGGTGGGGATACCCTTTTGTGATGGAAGAGTTTCGGTTCCATCTGACGTTGAGTGATAAACTTGATGGAATGGACTTAATTAAATATCAGGCTCTACTTGAAAAGCATTGCGAAAACTTGTGTGAGGAGCCATTTTTTATTGATGAGATCGCTCTGTTTGGCGACCCGGGAAAAGGCGGGAAATTTGAAGAAATCTCCCGTTACCAATTTTCAGCTGGCGACTGATTTTACCTAACTTCGTAGCGTTGGCGATTCACTATACCGGTAAGGGTGGGTGGTCTGCAAATAAGGATTTTCGATCGCCATAACAAAATTTGTAATCGCGTCTTCAAGTGAACCGCTGTTATCAATCTCAATGACATCATCTCCCCGTACGCGATAGGATTTGGCACGATCAAGCCTTCTTTGAATATCATCTTCACTTTCCCGTCCACGGGCGTGTAATCGTTGCGAAAGAATATCGGGGTCGACTGTGATTGAGATAATTCTTAGGTTCGGGTATTCGTTACGTGCTTCGTTTAAAACGCTTCGAGATACATTAATAACAACACATTTCCCTTCTGCTAATTCATCATTGATAGATCTGGGAATGCCATACTTTAAGTCATGTGCATCCCATGAAAGCGCAAAGATACCCGCCCGTTTTTTTCGGGTGAATTCCTCTACTGAAAGGCCCAGATGATTTTCCCCGCCAGCATTTGTGGGGCGGGTGATTGATCGTCTTGGAAAAATAACGCTTTTTGTATTGCCAAAGCGTTGACGAGCAGCATCAAGCAAAGTGTCTTTGCCTGCGCCACTTGCCCCAACGACTAAATAAAGCCAACCTGTTTCCATTTTTAAGAAACCCTGTTTCCTTCGCGCCATACTCCCCGGACAACAGGGTGGTGGTGCGAGTGGTGGACATGAATAAGATCCGCGCGTTTTCCCAAGGCAATCTCGCCCCGGTCAGTTAAACCAACGCGTTCTGCTGGTGTCTTTGTCACTGTTTGAATTGATTTTGGCAGATCGTAGGCGTCAAAATCTTCATAGAGCAACATCGCGGCATGTAGCAGGCTATGGGGGATGTAATCACTGGAAATAATATCCAGATATCCTTCTTTAGCCAGCTCACCTGCGGAGATATTGCCTGAATGGGATTTCCCCCGGACTACATTCGGCCCGCCCATCATAACGGCTAAGCCGGAATTATGAGAACTTCTGGCGGCTTCAAGCGTGGTCGGAAATTCAGCAACAGTCATGCCATCAGAGACAGCTTCTTCCACGTGTGTTTCTGTTGCATCGTCATGACTGGCAAGGGCAAAGCCTTTGTCATGTGCTGTGCCGACAACATGTTTGCGGTTTTTTTGGCTGTATCTTTCTTGATCAAGTCGTCTTTCAGAAATGAATTTCTCCATTTCTCCATCACTCAGGCCGTATTTTCCCTGATAATAAATGTAGTAGGCATCAAGAGAGACAAACTGTCTTTGGCCGGGGGTATGATCCATAACGGATAGCATGCGAACCAGATTATTTTTAGACAGCTTATCCAAAGCCGGGGCCATATCGGCGTAACTGACTTCACACCTCAAATGTATCAGGTGATCAGCACGAAGCAGGTTTTCGCGATTGGCATGAACCAGACTACCGACCATTTCTTCCAGTCGTTTAACCCGGCTGCTTCCTTCGTTTACATCACCCACTGCTATGGCGTCAAAGACAGTTGTAATCCCTGCACTGGCAACTTGACTGTCATGACTGACAACCGCAGCGACAGATGGCCACTCCGTCTTGGGACGAGGGGTCATATGTTTTTCAAGATTGTCGGTGTGCAGCTCTACCAATCCGGGTAGCAAGAGATCGCCATCAAGATCCAGCGCACTGGATATGGATGTGTTTCTTGTTGAAATATCTTCAATCTTGCCATTGGCAATCTTTAAAGATCCATGGACAACTTCGTTCGCAAGAACGACTTTTGCATTCGTGAAGACTTTTTCATTCATCTCTAGACACTCTGAAATTGGGTGACATCAAAGGTTCTGGAACAAACCGCTTCTCTGGCTTCCTGATCGTGAAAAATGCCCAAAATAGCGCAGCCTCTTTCTTTCGCCTGTTCAATAAGGTCCAGAACGGTTTGTCTGTTGACGGCATCAAGAGAAGCTGTTGGTTCATCGAGTAACAGGATCGGGTAATCAGCGATAAACCCACGAGCAATATTAACCCGCTGTTGTTCTCCGCCAGAAAACGTCAGGGGTGATAAACTCCACAAGCGTTCCGGTATTCTCAAGCGAGCCAAGATGTCTTGTGCTTTTGTAATGGCCTGATCTTTTTCCTGCCCGAGAGCAATCAGAGGCTCGGCGACGATTTCAATTGTTGGAACTCTGGGAATAACACGCAAAAACTGGCTGACATAACCAAGGGTGCGCTTGCGTACATCCAGAATTTGATGAGGATCTGCTTTGACAATATCAACCAGCTGATCATTGTGGCGGATATGGATACTTCCTTTGTTGCATATGTAGTTGGCATATAGCATGCGCATAAAAGTACTCTTGCCTGAACCTGATTCACCCGTTAGCGCAACGCATTCACCCTGATTTAAAAAGAAGGAAATACCTTCGAATACCGGGATTGTCATGCTTGCCTGATTGTGGAGAGTAAAATGTTTTGCGACATTTTCCACGTTAATCATTTTTGACATATTCATGTCCTTAAGATTGCAATATTGATGAAACAAGAAGCTGTGTGTAAGGGTCTTGCGGATCATCAAGAACCTGATCCGTTAAGCCGCTTTCAACTACGTGTCCGTTTTTCATCACCATGAGGCGGTGGGACAATAAACGTGCGACGGCGAGATCATGGGTGACGATAACAACGGATAGCCCGAGGTTCTGCACAAGGCCACGGAGCAGATCGAGGAGTTTTGCCTGTACCGAAACATCCAAACCACCAGTAGGCTCATCCATAAAGACCAGACGAGGGGCGGTCACAAGGTTACGGGCAATTTGCAGTCTTTGCTGCATGCCACCGGAAAAGGTCGAGGGAAGATCATCCAGACGTTCTGTTGATATCTCAACTTTGCCAAGCCAGTCTGTCGCTGTGTGACGGATATTTCCGTAGTGACGCCAGCCAACAGCCATTAATCTTTCACCAATGTTGGCACCTGCACTGACACCCATTCTAAGGCCATCACGAGGGTTTTGATGAACAAAAGCCCAATCCGTCCGCATGAGAAAGCGGCGTTCAGGCTCACTCATGTCAGCAAAAAGATCTTGTGATCCATCATGACGGGTATGATAGCTGACAGAACCAAAAGTCGGTTTCAATTGAGCAGAAATACAGTTGAGAAGTGTCGATTTTCCTGATCCGGACTCACCAACAATCCCAAGGACTTCGCCGGGACGAAGGTCAAATGATATGTTCTGACAACCAATCCGGTCGCCATACATCATGGTCAGGTCTTTTACGGTTAAGAGTGCCTGTTCAGGTGATAATGTTTGATTTGAGGAAGTCATTTTGATGCCTCTGAATTTACGGATTGCATCTGGGAAGCTTGCGATAGAGTGTGTTCCACTGACGGTGACATGGAATTATCCTGTCGACTTTGACAATAATCGCTGTCGGAACAGACAAACATGCGGTTGCCTTTGTCATCCAGAATGACTTCATCCAAAAAGCTATCTGTTGATCCGCAGAGGGCACAGTCTTGATCCCAGGATTGAATTTCAAAGGGGTGATCTTCAAAATCAAGGCTTTGTACCTTGGTGTATGGGGGGATGGCATAAATCCGTTTTTCACGGCCCGCGCCGAACAGTTGAAGTGCGGCACAATTATCCATTTTGGGATTATCGAATTTGGGGGTAGGGGACGGGTCCATGACATAACGGCCATTTACCTTTACCGGATAAGCATAGGTCGTTGCGATATGGCCATGACGAGAAATGTCTTCATACAGCTTGACGTGCATAAGACCGTATTCTTCCAAGGCATGCATCTTACGGGTTTCTGTTTCTCGGGGTTCCAGAAAACGAAGAGGTTCAGGAATTGGCACCTGATAGACCAGAATTTGCCCCTCTGTTAGCGTTTCTTCGGGAATTCTGTGCCGGGTTTGGATAACCGTTGCGTCTTTGGTTTTTTCGGTCGTGTTGATATCTGCAGTCTTTTCAAAAAACTGCCTGATACTGACAGCATTGGTTGTATCGTCGCTGCCCTGGTCAATGACTTTCAATGTGTCTGAGGGGCCGATGACGGTTGCTGTCACCTGTACACCACCTGTTCCCCACCCATAGGGCATCGGCATTTCTCGACCGGCGAATGGAACTTGATAACCCGGAATGGCCACAGCTTTCAGAAGCGCCCGGCGGATCATGCGTTTAGTTTGTTCGTCCAGATATGCATAATTATAGGACGATGCTGTTGTATTTTGAGACATCGTTTTACTCTGCCGCCTGTTGTGTTTGTGTCTGTTGTGTGGGGGTGTTCTGTTGTTCTTCGCGCATGCGACGAACAAGTCCCAGTTCGGCTTGAAAATCTACGTAATGCGGGAGCTTGATATGTTCGACAAAACCCGTTGCCTGAATGTTATCGCTATGGGACATAACGAATTCTTCGTCTTGGGCCGGGGCGACAATCTCTTCGCCCATTTCCTTTGCGCGTAGAGCACGATCGACCAGAGCCATGGAAATGGCTTTACGTTCGTTTTGTCCAAAAACCAGACCATATCCGCGTGTAAACTGTGGCGGTTCTGTTTTTGAACCCTGAAATTGGTTAACTGTTTCGCATTCGGTTATTTCCAGATCGCCAATATCAATTGTAAATCCCAACTCTGATGGTTGGATTTCGATTGAAACAGTTCCTAATCTGATTTCGCCAACAAAGGCATGGTTTCGGGCGTATCCGCGTTGTGTTGAGTAACCAAGTGACAGGATAAAACCTTCGTCACCACGCGCAAGATTTTGTAACCTTTGATCTCGATCTACCGGAAACTCCAGCGGTTCGCGGGTTAAGTCTCCCACGGGATGTTCTTCTTCATTTTCGGGAAGCGTTTCCGCCTGAATAAGGCCTTCATTATTTAAAAGACCGCCCAAAACCCTTGGCATTACTACCTCAGGTGTATGAATATCGATTTCAGATTTCTGGCTCTCGGTATCTTCTGAAGATTCTTCAGACAGATTGTCTTCAGTCGTTTCCATCAGATCAAAATCAAGAAGACGATGCGTGTAATCAAAGGTTGGGCCAAGAATTTGTCCACCAGGCAAGTCTTTATAGGTAGCCGAAACCCTACGTTCTACGCTCATCTTGTCAGTTCTGATTGGAAGGCTATAGGCTAAGCGAGGTAACGTTGTTCTGTAAGCACGAACTAAGAAGATCGCTTCTATCAAATCGCCACGTGCCTGCTTGATAGCTAAAGCAGCGAGATCTTCATCAAACAATGATCCCTCGGCCATGACACGAGATACAGACAGACTGAGTTGCTCTTTTATCTGTGCAATGGATAGTTCAGGTATTTCTTTTGGACCGCGTCGTTTTTCTGCGAGAAGACGGTGGGCGTTTTTGATCGCTTTCTCGCCACCTTTTACAGCTACATACATTTTAAATGTCCATTTCTGAAGAACGGGGAAGGGCGCAAATATGAGTGGGAGAGGCAAAAATGACGTCAATGCCGCAAGGGAAGTAGTTTCTGTTATCCTTCATCCATCCCCAAAGTTTTGAATTGAGGGGAGAAGGAGACAGTTCGCTTGTGGTTTTGATACCAGGTCCGCTCAGAACAGCTTTTTTTTCTGAATTGAAATGATCAACGGCAATGATAAGCGTTGCGGAACGATCAGGATTTTCGGCTGTGCCGATTGGCAAGTCAGCAATCTGATCAGGACCTTCCATGCCATTGAGAACGGCGAAATCACAATGCTTCGCATTCTGTGTTAGCGAACACCCGGTGTGGAACCTCAAATAATCAGAAACATTTGAGCACTCAGTTTCTGGAGAAAGCCAAACTGTCGTATCCATGTCTGCAAGAGCCAGCAGAACAGACGCAGCAGATGAGTTCAGCTTGCTTGGACTTTTACATGTGAGCGGTGTTTCTATAACCGTTCCGGGGTGCGACATCGCATCCAGAACAGTTCTGAAAATTGTCGTGGCATCAAAAACAGGATTATCGAACCCGGGAAGAGTTGTTTGACCAATATCTTGCGTGGAAAGAGAATTTGTTTGAGAGTTCATCACGCGTCTTCTCCTCGTACCATCGTGAAGAAATCAACTTTAGAAGTTGCAATCTGTGATTTGCGATTATGCTTTGCTTTTTCTTGAGCGGATGCCAGCGGTGTAACAAAAGTATCGCGTATTTTTTGTGCCCAGCGATTTGTCTGGAGAAGGGCGTCGAGGACTGCAACCAGCTCGGCCTTTTTATGATCTCTGCCTCGGATATACGCGTATCCAATGTGGTCACTATCTAGACACACAGTACAGCGTGTTACAGATACTTCACCCAGATTGAATTGTTGCCCGTCACCGCCGGCTCTTCCTCGGACCATAACCAGCCCGGTTTCTGTTTTACGAAGGAAGCGATAGGGAAGGTTGCTTAAATCAGCTTCTGATTTTGTCAGTTTTTGCCAGTGATGTTGTAAATCTTGCAGCGTGCAGCGAGCCAGAACAGATAACCATCTCTGTCTCTCGTTATTCGCATCTCTCTGGTCTAGCTGTTCCGAAACATCGGTCACTTTTTATCTCCTTTCGACAAATGCTAAATTTGTCTAGACGTCTATACCTTTTTGATTTATAGGATGTAGCGTCAGCGAAGACAATTGACGACTGATGAAAGTTTTATGAACTTTAAAGGACAGTGAGATGGAGTGGGAAAAGGGTGAAGCAATCTGGAAGCAGATTGGGCGTCTTTTACTTCAGGATATTACATCGGGTGTTTTTAAGCCGGGCGATAAACTGCCGACAGAAAATGAACTTGCAAAAAGATTTGGTGTGAACCGTCACACAGTGCGCAGTGCGATTGCTGCACTTACAGAAGATAATGTGATGCGCGTCGAACAAGGGCGAGGAACTTTTGTCCAGGAAAACCTGATGGATTATACCTTGGGAAGTCGAACTCGTTTCTCTCAGATTGTGTCGGGGCGTCATCGCCTACCGGATAAAACTTTGTTAAGCAGCGAAAAGGAAAAAGCGACGAAACAAGTTGCAAAAAGGTTGATGGTTGCTAGGGATGAAAAGGTGATTAAGCTTGAATCTGTTAGCCAGGCAGACGGTATCCCGCTGGCCTATTCTATAAGTTATTTGCCCGCACTTCGATTTAGGGGAATTGAAACCGTATTTGCGGAAACAAAATCTTTAACTGAGGCCTTTAAGCATTTTGGGTTAAACGATTATACGCGTAAAAACACAAGAATTACAGCGCAGATGCCCAGTAAACGAACAGCGGAATTGTTACAACAAGCTAAAAATAAGCCCGTTCTGATCACCGAGAGTGTTGATGTGGATGCCACTGGCAAAGCGATACAGTTTGGTATTACGCATTTTGCCAGTGAACGTGTCCAACTCTTTGTGGATAACGAGAGCGCTCATCCGCTCTCTTAATCTATGTTTGTCAATTCCTCTGCCCAAGGAGGAACTGCGCCACTTTGTGTGACGGTAAAGGCCGCAACTCTGTTGGCTTTATTCAACGCGATAGATAGCTGCTGCTCTGTTAAGTCTTTTAACTTTGATTTTGATAGGATGCCTTGTTCACTGAGGCTTGAGAGAAAACCAGCATTAAAGCTGTCTCCGGCCCCGATGGTGTCTTTTACCTGAACCTTCTTGCTCTCCAGTTCTATGGTTGAGTTTTGACTATAGGCAGTGGCTCCTTGCGAACCTTCAGTAAAAAGTACAATTGATGGGCCTTGTCGCAATTGTTGTTGCGCAAAATCTTCTGGTTTTGTCTCTGGTGAAAACCACAATAGATCTTCGTCAGAGACTTTAATAATATCGCTTATTGAGAGCAGACGTTTGATGCGCTGACGGTACTCATCGGGATCAGTGATAAAACTTGTCCTGATATTGGGATCAAAAGACAGCACGCATTTATCTTTTGCGGATGTAGCCAATTCTTCAATGGATGTTCCGCAAGGTTCCTGAATGAGGCTAATGGCTCCGAAATGGAAGGCCTCAAGTTCCTCAGGTAATTCTTTTATGTTGTTTCCTTGGAATAACTTTCCCGCTGTATTCTCATCATAAAAGGCATAACTAGCTTGCCCGTCTGTAAACTTTACAAAGGACAAGGTCGTTGGTGCTTCCTGTCGAGAGGCATAACTGTAATCAACATTTGATTCCGAGAGTGATTGGCAAAGTTGTTCACCAAAGAGATCAGTTGAAATGCCGCCGCAGAACCCTGTTTTCGCGCCTAGTCGTCCTAGGGCGATAGCGGTATTGAAGATTGCGCCCCCCGAAACAGGTTGATAGGCGGTTCCTTTTTGTTCCTTTTGCGAAGAAATCTCTATCGGCAACATGTCAATTAGGGCTTCGCCACAACAAATGATCATGGGTTATTTCATCCATTTATCGTAATCAGAAACAAGCAGATGTTGAGGAGCTTCGTTTTCTTCTATTTGAGAGAAACGTCCTATCTTTGCTTGGAAGACATTATCAGTCAGATCATCATTCACGGTAGAAACCTCACCAATGAGAACATCTGCTCTTTCCCCCCAGAAGGCGTGCCAAACGCCAGGCAGGAGGGTAACACTCTCGCCCGGTGCCAATTTCAAAAGGCCACCAGCTTTAAGCTTTCTGTTGATGCCATCACAGGGAACAATTACTTCGGCTTCTTGATCAATATCACCGTTAGGATCAGACATGAATAGCTCAAGGACAAGATCACCGCCGCCCCGGTTAATAATATCTTCTGCTTTGATATTATGGCGGTGCATAGGGGAAATTTGATCTTTGCGAGAAATCATAATTTTTTCGGCATAGAGCATGCCTTTGCCAGTTTCCAAATCCTCTGCAAATCCGTTTCTGACGGTAAAGAGAAATAATCCGAGTTCATCAAACTTTCCCTGACCGTAGTCAGTAATGTCCCACCCCATACGGGCCTTTGTGATGCCTGTTAGTTCTTCTTTGCGTGTTTGCATGTCCTGAGGACTGAAGTAGGCAAAGGGGGGCAGGATATAGCCATGGGATTTAATGAAACTGTCTGATTGAGCAAGGATTTCGTTGACTTCTGAGCGTTGCATTTTTTGAGTTCTCGTTAATTTTAATAGGGTTATTGATTAAGAGATGTATTTTGATCAACAAGATAGCGATCAAACAAAGGGAGACTTGCGCCACCTAAGGCACGGGCGACTGTTCCGAGTGATCCTTCACAGATAACCGGCTGTTCGATCCCCTGTTGATTATAGTTTTTAATGGCTTCTTGAGTAGCCGTGACAATGTGTCTACGAACGTGTTCCGGAAAGGCTCCATCGATTACTGTTGCTTCCTGATCAATCAATGCTGTGGTTGAAATGATCGCCTGAGCCAAGCCATTTGCGACACGTTCTATCCAAGGATTGATTGTTTGATTTAAAGCTTGCCAGCCATTTTCTGTATTCCAAAGTGGAGAGGGATCAATACCAGCCTCTTGTAATTGTTTTTCAAAGGTGACGATTGAGGCCTCATCAATAAGTTGTTTGGTTTCACCAGCTTTGTCACTGATCAGCGTGGATCCCAAGGCCCCGGCATTCCCGTTCTTACCGATAAATAGGCTACCATTGATGACGAGGCCTCCGCCGATAAAGGTGCCGATGTAGAAGTACGCAAAATCACGTTTGGTTTGGTTCGTTCCAAAAGCGAGTTCAGCACCACAGGCTGCCGTTGCATCATTTTGTAAATAAACAGGGTAGGAACAGCTATGACTTAGTACCTTCTGTATGTCATATGTTTTCCAGTTTTCCATCTTGTCGGTTGATGTGCCAATGGCCTCTGCCCAGTTCCAGAGCTCAAAAGGCATAGCAATACCTAGACCGGCAATTTTGGATGCGGTTTCTCCTAAATCGGTCTCAAATTTTTTGATCGACTTAAGGGCAAATTTTTCAATGTCATCAGGTTCAGGAAACGGGTAGGGGTGAATAACCTTTTGTTTCACTTGCCCTAAAAAATCAACAAGGATGAGTTCGGAACTGCGCCGCCCGATTTTTAATCCCAAAAAGAACACGCCATCGGGATTAAGAGAAAGGGGGATTGAAGGTTGGCCAACTTTTCCGCGTACTGGTTCACCCTTTATAAGTAATCCATCGGCTTCTAGTGAACGCATAATGACAGATACTGTTTGTGCAGATAGCCCCGTCATTTGAGCAAGTTTCATTTTGGGGAGCTGCCCGTTTCGACGCACAAGCGAGAGTACCAAGCGTTCGTTATAAGCTCTCATGTTACTTTGATTAGATCCTTTTAATTGTTGATCTAATTCAGTAATGTTTTCGTGATCGCGTTGTTGATCCAACTCTGAATCCTTTGTTGTTTTGGCTATATGCTGACCTTGGAAAACACATATTTTCCATTTTGCTCTATGGTAACTATCGGGAATTATTTCTGGATGGTCAATAAATAAATAAGAGTGATTTATTTATTGTGTATAGATTTATCCACAATAAATGGTGTGTAAGGTAAAAAAAGAAGTAGGGCGTTGCTGGGTGATCCCAGATCCATAGAAAAGTTAGTCACTTATATCCGATGAATGAAGGATGATGAAAAACGCCTTGTAATCTCTATCACAGGTTTGGCTTGATCTGGAAAAGGGATCGATCATGCAATGGTTGGGTTGGGGTTTAAGTAAAGAGGCGGCAACAAAGCGGGCTTTGTAAAATGATATTCCTAATGTCAATTTAGTAAATCATAACTCATTGCTGGTTGATATTATTCTTAAATTATATCCTATAATTACCTGTAAAATAAACTAAAACTCTGTATTGATCTTGAATTTGATCCAACCTTTAAGTGTTTGTTTTGGTGCAAGAACATGAATGCCTGTGTCTTCTAACGTCATACCTTTTGATGTCGGGTTCAGGGCATCCGTTATATGTGATGTTGGTTCTACGCAGAAAAAATTTTCGTCTTTTGGGGCGTAAACGACGAGGCGATTTAGGTTTTTACTGGCGTTCAATTCAACTGAAACATTGTCTTCTGGCCAATGAATCTGTGCCTTGCCATCCCATGGTTCAAACTGATTGTCGCATTCTAATGTTTCGACCAATGGATTTGTCCTTAAATCCCAATGTTCGGGACATTCAACAAGCTTTGTGGGGAGGCAGGTTTGATCTGTTATCCAGACGTTTTCTGTATTTGCTTTTAAACGGGTATCTTTTCGTTTCGGGAAATAAGGGTGCATCCCAAGACCAACAGGCATTGGGTGGTCACTGGTATTAATGACAGAAATATGCTGAGTTAAGTCAGTACCAGTTAGATTAAAGGTTTGAACGACATCAAAATCAAAGGGCCAATCCGTGGGTTTTTTAGCATTTGCGGTATAGTTCAATTCCAACACTATTTGGGACTTTTGATGATCTTTAACCTGCCAATGTCTTTGCCAGGAAATTCCATGAATCGAGTGGGGATGATCTGCGAAATTTAACGCCAGTTGATATGATTTACCATCAAAGGTGAATTGCCCTTGTTTAATACGGTTGGAATAGGGAATTAAAGGAAAGGACGCTGTGTTCAGCGGTGAAAAGACAGCTTCGTTGTCTTGTTGATTGGGGCGTAAGATATCATAAGCGCGATCCATTTTGATTGCGTATGACATAATACAACCTCCATCCAATGAGAAGGAGGCGACAGCTATATCTGTTTCGATGATCAGGTCTGAGGTCAAGAGCAGTCGGCCTTTCGTCGGATTGATATTGAATATGGTTATCTTAAAAATATTTTCGCTTTAACTATGATCAGATTTTAATCGGACATTTTCTACAAAATCATAAAGTTTAATCTGTTTTTCAAATTTAGATTTTCAAATATAAATACATACAAAGCAAAAGTATCTGAGTAGTGTGCCCGAACATTTTGCCATAACAGCTTTATGGCGTAAAACTCAATGTGCGTCCCGTTTCTGTTATATTTTGGAATTTTATGAACGATCTTTGGCAGGCATTTTTCAAAGCGATATCGCTTGTCATTACCTTGGATAACAGGCTGCTTGAGATCGTCTTTTTGTCTTTGCGATTAAGTTTGTCTGCAGTGGGGATAGCGCTGCTCATTGCGCTGCCTTTTGGTGCTGTTCTCGCGTTGACCAAATTCCCGGGTAGAAAAATTTTAGTCATTATTATCAATGTTTTTATGGGGTTGCCGCCCGTCGTTGTCGGGCTATTTGTCTATTTACTTTTGTCCCGTAGTGGTCCCTTTGGTGTTTTTGGCCTGTTGTTTACCCCCACAGCCATGATCATTGCTCAGGTTATCTTGGTCGTGCCCATCGTGACGGCAATTACACGACAGGTGCTTGAAGAGCTCCATCTTGAATATGATGAGCTCCTGAGATCACTTGATGTGCCTTGGTATCGCAAGGTGACGGCTTTGGTCTGGGATGCCAGATTTTCCTTAACGACAGCTGCATTAGCCGGTTTTGGACGTGCTATTTCAGAGGTTGGCGCTGTGATGATCGTCGGGGGTAATATCGACCATCTGACCCGTGTCATGACAACGGCTATTGCCCTGGAAGCAAGAAAGGGTGATTTGGTTATGGCTCTTGCTCTTGGATTAGTATTGTTGGCGGTCGCTCTTGGAATTAACCTTTTTGCCTACAGTATTACAGAAACGGTAAAGAGGCGACATCAGTGATGACAAAACATCCTTCGATTTTACCGTTAAAAGTTGAAAACCTTGAGTATGAGGCAGGTGGGAAGCAACTGATTAAAAATATCAGTAGCGAATTCAACCAAGGGAAAAGATATCTTCTTTTGGGACCAAACGGTGCAGGGAAAACACTTCTGCTACGACTGTGTCATGGTTTGTTGAAGCCAAA
Organism: uncultured Kiloniella sp.; assembly: GCF_937128705.1. Classification (GTDB taxonomy): domain Bacteria; phylum Pseudomonadota; class Alphaproteobacteria; order Kiloniellales; family Kiloniellaceae; genus Kiloniella. The sequence continues at coordinate 13,448 of NZ_CAKZMP010000398.1, forward strand.
ATCTGGCAAAGTGATATGGTCGTCTGGCAAAGATGCTAACCCCAAGCATCATCAGGCTATGGTTACTCAACGACCGGTCATGTTACGGCGTTCAGCTTATGCAAATATTGATTATGCGCTTTCCGTTCGCGGTGTAGAAAAATCCCTGCGACCGGATATGATTAACGCTGTTATCCAGAGAACGGGATTAACGCGGGTAGCAAATAAACTTGCGACCGTTCTCTCGCTGGGTGAACAGCAGCGTTTGGCAATTGCGCGGGCATGGGTGTTAAAGCCAGAGGTTCTTTTTATGGATGAGCCAACGGCTAGTTTGGATCCGCCGGCAACACATTCCATTGAAGAACTTATCCACGAAATTTCTGCAGAGGGCACGACGGTTATTATGACCTGCCATGATCTTGGTCAGGCAAAGCGTCTGGCAACCGATGTTCTTTTCATGTTCAGGGGACGTATTAAGGAAATGTCTTCTGCAGATGATTTTTTTGCTGGTCCGCAAAACGATTTGGCGCAAGCCTTTTTAGATGGTCAGCTTATCTGGTGGAAACGCCGCCCAGAAAAAGACGATGTTCAAATTTAGGAGACACTATTTAATGTTTAACAGATCTATTATGCGTGCACTTGGTTTCGCAGCCGCATTAGTAATGGTTGGGTATGGCCCAGCTTCATACGCAGATGAAGCAACGAATAATATTACGTTGGCTTCCACCACATCGACACAAAACTCAGGCTTGTTTGATTACTTGCTGCCTCTTTTCAAAAAGCAGACTGGTGTTGACGTACATGTTGTTGCCGTCGGTACAGGGGCCGCCCTTAAGCTTGCCCGTAATGGGGACGCGGATGTTCTTATGGTGCATCATAAAACGTCTGAAGAGAAATTTGTTGCTGATGGGTATGGTGTGAAGCGCTTTGACGTGATGTACAACGATTTTGTTCTTGTCGGACCGGATAGCGATCCAGCTAAAGTTAAAGGTTCTGAAACTATCGTTGATGCGTTGAATAACATTAAAACAAAACAATCAGTCTTTCTCTCTCGTGGTGATGATAGTGGTACTAATAAAAGAGAATTAGAACTTTGGAAAGCCAACGGAGATAACCCTAAATCTGCATCAGGTGACTGGTATCGTGAAACCGGGTCTGGCATGGGCGCAACTTTGAATACGGCCGTGGCGATGCAAGGATATGCGCTGACTGACAGAGCGACCTGGATCAGCTATAAAAACAAACAAAACATGGAAATCCTTTTTGAGGGCGATAAACGTCTGTTCAATCAATACGGTGTAATCGTTGTGAACCCGGAAAAGTTTCCACATGTAAAAGTAAAACCTGCGGAAACGTTCGTGAATTGGATCATATCTTCTAAAGGACAAGAAGCTATTGCGGGTTATAAATTATCCGGCGAACAGTTGTTTATTCCCAACGCTGAATAAATAAAGTTTTTGAAAAATTTTGAGGAGGGAGCCTTTGGAGGCTCCCTCTTTTTTTATTCGATCGTATAGAGAGTAATCGAGTGATCATTTTCTTTAATATTGTACGAATAAATTCTAAAGGGTTCTTCTTTTTCAATTCCCATGCCGGGTGACCCCATTGGCATTCCGGGCAAGAAAATCCCCGTTACATCAGGCTTTTCCGATAAAAACTTATCAACGACATTTATGGGAACATGTCCTTCGATGACATAACCGTCGATTAAGGTTGTGTGGCAAGAAGACATTTCATCTGTAATGCCATACGATTTTTTGATAAGGGACATTTTTTCTGTGGGTACTTCTTTAACCTTGTAGCCGCTTTGACGGAGATGCTCGGCATAAGCACTACAGCAACCGCATTGCGGATTTTTAAACAAGGTGGCTTCACCTTCACCAGCATGAGCGTGAATTGGCAAAAGGTTGATAAACATCGTGGCTGCAATTGTTACCGCAGGAATAAAAGATCTCATTTTATGATCCTATTGTGTCTGTATTAGTTGATTGTTTTTAGTTTGATTTTACAGATTTATAGGGGGAGAAATCTCTACCGCTGGGAACAACCCGACAGATTGTTCTCGGTGAGGATATGCATCATCTGAGCGGGATCGTTGATTGTTAAGTGTGTTTCCGACGAGTATGGCTGGCGCCATAGATAGGCACAAATCAAGGCAAATAACCGCATTGGAATGGTCAATACACTCTTTGCAGCTATCGATATCTGATGTCAAATCCTGTACGTGCGATATGTTTGGAATAGATGAATTATCTAAATTGTGATCGCTTAACTTAGGCGTATGCGCACCAGCCTGTGCAAGCGGTGTAAAAAGAACGCTTAAGCTAAAAATTAAACAAATTATAGTACCCCAAGATTTCATGGACTTAAATTACCGAGATCTATCGGTGCTTGTCTAGGATCATTATTGTCGCACAAATAAAAAAGGTGCCATGAATGAACATGACACCTTTTTCAGTTGATCATTTTATGAACTTAGCCGTATGGGCCTTTCAGACCAAGCTGTTCAACAAGCGTGATGTACTTGTTGGACTGCAGCGTTAGTTGAGCGCCATAGCGATCAATAAGTTCCTGGCGACGTGAAGCATCTTTTGTGACAGACAGAGCGCCCCAAATTGCAGCCATGTCTTCGGTTAGCTTACGAAGCTCTGCAGCTGTTTCGTCTTCAGCGGCAACGGAAGCCAATGCATTGGATGTTACTTTACCCACACCATTAACTGTCGTTGCACCAGCATCAGTGTACCCGGCAGGAAGGTCGCCTTTCAGGTTCATGATAGATTTGTATTGGATCGCATCAAAGATCTGATCAACAGCCTGTTTTGCACCCTGAACGCGGGAAACGTGCTCGGTATCCGCAGCTGCATGAGGCAGAAGCTCTAGCTTGTCAGCATGCCGATCAACAAGCGTAAGGTAAGGAACCATTGGTCCGCTTAGTTCGCCAGTTTCTGCATTTTTGAACAGATCTGCATCAATCGCAGCATAGGCAACCTTGCCACTTGTAAGGGCAACATCAAGGGCATCGATGTTGATCACTTCACCGCGGTCGTAGTTAACAACAATTGCGCCATCATTCAGGGCGTTGAGTACGCCTTCGTTGACCAGGCTGTCATTGGCAAACTTACCTGTTTCTGCATTAAAAGCACCCAGACCAGTATGTGGGCTGATAACATCAGCACCTTTTGCTGCTTCTTCAGGTGTTTCTGCGTAGGTGAAACCTTCTGATTCAATCCAAGCTTTGTGACGGGCCCGTGCATAGATGGACACTTCCATACCAAAGGCTTTGCCAAGATTTGCAACTTCGCGGCCAATATTACCATAACCGATCACTGCAAGTTTTTTGCCTTCGAGCTTCTCAGTCGGGAATTTGCACAGGTCTTTTCCTGTGTCAAAATCACCCGCGCAGACAAGTTTGTGCATTTCTTCGACAGGAAGATCAGGTGTAACCTTCAATAGGGCCTTCATCGCCATCTGTGCTGTTGCACGGCTGTTGAAGCTTGGTGTGTTCATGAGCGCAGCTTCACCACCATCACCATTACCGCCGCCCCATGATTCAGAGCCCATGTTGCCGGTTCCCGCACCGATACGTACGCCACCATGTTTGAAGACTGAATCTTTGGGCAGGAATGTCGCTGCTACGATTGTTGCGTCGTATTGGCCTTTATCTGTCTGAGGCAGGAGCTCTTCTTCTGTACTTAGGTTTGGCTGATACGAGAAGTGAAGTTTGCCAGTTTCAAGGTTCGCATCATCTGCAATCGGGCCTTCGTGGAAAACACCGCCTTTTGCTTCGACATAGGCACGAACCTCGGAATGGTCTGGATTGCCGTTTGTATCGAATTTCAATCCAACAAGGTCGGCAACAAGTACTTTGTACGCTTTGTTCTGATCATCCTGACGCACTTTGCCAGATGTACCGTTTACAGCTGCTTCAAAAGTTACCCCTTCTTTGGCTAGAAGTTCTTCTAGCACGACAATTTTTGCGCGGTGGTAGGCGTATTCCAGGTTTTCCAGAAGAGCAATAACGTCTTCTACTGGGCGTAGACCACCAATCCAGGCGCGGTAGTCACCAGGTGTGCCCGGGAAAGCATTGACGTAACGAGCAACGTCCAGACCTTCTTCATGCTCGCCATTCGGATGCGTTAGGCCTTCGTAGCCAAGCATCTGTTTGGATTTTGCAATGATGTCTGCATGGATTGCAGGATCTGTATTAGCGCCTTCTTTAACCTTGAGCAGGGTAACTGCAGCACCACGGTTATCTGCATCAGTAACACCGAGCTCTAGGGTTGGGTTGCTTGCAATCCAGTCGTTGGCTGTTTGGCGATTTTTGATGGACCGCTTGTTCAGCTCACGTGCAGAGCCAATTGATTTCTCTGCGCGCAGAAGACCAAAAGTTGTTTCTGCAAAAGCAAGGGTCGAGAAGGTATTGATGATACCACCAAGCATCTTGTGTTCAGCAGGATCGTAAACCGGACCAAGTTCCCAGGTTTTTTCGCTGCTCATTGGCTCTTTCGGGTCCGCAGGAACAGCAATTTTAAGCTGACGCGGGATCGCCCATGCAGGATCTTTCTGGTTCTGGTTCATCAGGGTCAAAGCTTCTGGTGTATAAGAAGCAATGAAATAACCTGATATACCACCAATTGCTTTTTGGAATGGCATGAACATACAACACTTGTCCATAACCTCTAGAACAACATTCTCTGCCCATGGCATAGCACCCAACATAGACGTGCTGTCAATAATTGCGTGGTGCTCAGTTGGGTTCGCATCGATCCACTTTAAAAGTTCGATGATTTCGGACTCTTTATAGGTCGTGGCACCGGTTGTTTCGTGACCAACGCCAACGAAGAGCTTGATGCCCTTAGAACTTAGCTCGGCTGCAGTCGGAATTGCGCCTTCGCCTTCGGAGTAGTGGATGCGTTCTATATCACCATTTGCAGCGAACTTCTGCATTTCCATAATCTGGGAACCCCAGGATTGACGGAAAAACCCCCCCGCTTTGCCTTCGGCAGATTCTGGTTTTGGTGTATCGACATAGATTTTTTGATCCGGGTTGTTTGCATTCATCAAATGAAGAATGGAAACGGTAAAGCCACTGTGCCCACCACCTAGGCCAATAGCCATTTTATTCTTTTTTGGGAATTCAAAGTAACGATGAATTTCGCGAACCATATCCAGCAGAACTTTATCGGCCGGATAGCCACGGTGCATGCTGCGGCCGATCTCGGCTGTTGTAAAGCTGCCGATGCGGTTGCCGCGGTCATCTACTTTGGCATAATTTTCTTCAAGCCATGCATCAAACTGAAAGCGCAGGCGACGCCCGTCAACTTCGTCGGATGTCATATCCGTAATGGGGCCTACGCCAAAGAACTGGTTAGACGTTCTTGTTGGAGCACCTTTTGCGGTGACAGCCAAGGACGCATCGCGTTGTGCCTTTAGGTCATCAATCGATACCATGATGTTAAATTCCCTGTGTTACTCAATAATGATGGCCTGCTGGGCGTGGTGAATGCACACGATCTGTTGATTGTTGTCAATCGCAAGAAATAGGCTTAATCGGAATAATCCAGCGCCTAAAAAGTAATTTGGTGTTCAATTACCAGCCAATTGCAGCACAAAATTTCAAAATTTTGCATTCCATGTGCTGTATATACCCCCTGTAAATCAGGGGTATGCCGATCAGCGCAGCAAAATGTGGTAAATACGACCACTTGCTGTATTCCATGTGAGTATAGCAGGCTTTGATAGGCAAACCCTACTATATGATTTGAGAAAACAGATAGAATTGGGCTTGAGGCAGCACCACGCACCACTGAAGCTGGGAAGGAAATGTAACATTTTCTTGTGTTTTGATATGAAAACAGCCCTGAATTTTACTTCAGAGCTGTTGTCTTTTAATGATGGTAAGGAGTTAAAGGTAGCTAAACCTAGAACTTTATAATCCATTGATTATGGAATAGAATACTCTACTATTTTCTGATCAATTTTCCCGAAAATTGACTTACCTTCCTTATCCATCATTTCTATTGCGATTGTATCGCCAAACTTCATAAAAGGCGTTTGAGGAGTACCTGTGTTGATTGTTTCAATCATACGGACTTCTGCAATGCAGGAGTAACCAACACCACCGTCTTGTATGTGTTTGCCAGGTCCGCCATCAAGCTTATTCGAAACGGTTCCTGATCCGACAATCGTGCCCGCACCGAGCGGACGGGTTTTTGCCGCGTGAGAGACAATTGTTGGAAAATCAAACGTCATATCTTCGCCAGCTTCAGGTTTTCCGAACAGCTTACCGTTTAGCGTCGAGAGTAGAGGCAAATGAACCTTGCCGTTTTTCCATGTAGGGCCAAGTTCATTTGGTGTTACAGCCACAGGGGAGAAGGCACTGGATGGTTTGGATTGGAAAAAGCCAAAACCTTTTGCTAGTTCAGCCGGAATTAACCCGCGCAGAGAGACATCATTAACGAGCATCAAAAGTTTGATGTGATTTTCTGCCTTTTCAGGGGATGTGCCCATGGGCATATCGTCGGTGATGACAGCAATCTCTGCTTCGAAATCAATACCCCAACTTTCTGAACCAAGTGGAATATCGTCTCTTGGACCAATAAAGCTGTCAGAGCCACCTTGATACATCAAAGGATCATTCCAGAAGCTACCTGGTAATTCGGCGCCTCTTGCTTTTCTAACAAGCTCAACGTGATTTACATAAGCAGAACCGTCAGCCCATTGGTAAGAGCGAGGAAGAGGGGATGCGCAAGCAGGTTCTTCAAAGTCAAAACTATCTGTCAGATCACCATTATTCAGAGCTTGATAGAGCTTGTCTAACTGAGGGGAAATATTGTTCCAATCGTCCAGTGCTAATTGTAGCGTTGGCGCGATTGTTGTTGCCTTAACACACTTTTTCAGGTCGCGACTGACAACAACAAGCTCACCATCTCTGGTGTCATTTTTATAGGTAGCGAGTTTCATTTTATTAACCGTAACTTATGAGGAGAGTTCTTTTTGATGCATCCAATCAGCATGCGTTGGGGCTTTTTTGGTTTTTGACCACTCTTCAAGCATTTGCCATTTTACATCATCGAGCTTTTTGCTCATATCTGGTGTTGCTGTATTGACAGCCAATTCAATGCGATGACCACTTGGATCAAAGAAGTATATTGATTTGAAAAGGGTATGATCTGTTGGCCCTAATACATCAATACCATCCGCTTCGAGCTTACTTTTAACAGTCAGCATTTCATCCATTGTTGCTACTGATAACGCTAAATGTTGTACCCATTCTGGCGTATTGGGATCTTTGCCCATGGGTGGAGAGTTCGGTATTTCAAAAAAGGCCAAGATAGAACCTTTACCGGCATCAAGGAAGATATGCATGTAAGGGTCTGGGGCTTTTGTGGAAGGGACTTCGTTTTCAGCAATTGCGAGGATGAAATCCATATTGAGGTATTTTCCATACCATTCAACGGTTTCTTTTGCATCTTTGCATCTGTAAGCGACGTGATGAATTTGTTCTATTTTCATTTTAAGCCTCGCATTGTTCTGTACATCTGTTCTGTAAATTTGCTCTGGGCAGTTCACAAAACTGATCCTTAAATACACTGTGAGAATAAGAGAAAGAAGGTCACTATTTTCACAGCATTCTATCTTGACATACAATATTAGTTGCAAATGAAACTAATGCAAGTTTAAACCAATAAATAAGAATTTTATGAAAGGAATAAAT
>NZ_CAKZMP010000399.1 GCF_937128705.1 uncultured Kiloniella sp.
GCCAAGGACTTGATCATGATGAACACACGCGAGGTGACACCGCCGGTCACTTTCAGGATCGTCCGAAGCGACGCCACTGAACCAGACCGGGTTTACCGGAGAGGATAAAGCTTGGAAGGTAAGTCATGACCAAAGGAAATTCAGGGAACCGTTTTTCGACAGAAGTTCGGGCGCGCGCAGTGCGTTTGGTGCTTGAGAATGAAGCGGATTATAAGACGCGATCTGAGTGCTTCAGATCGATTTCGCAGAAGATAGGATGCAGCCCCGAAACGCTTCGGGACTGGGTCAACAAACAGGCGGTTGAGACCGGGGATCGGGAGGGTCTGACGCTGTCTGAGCGGGCGCAGATGAAAGAGCTTCAGCGTGAGATCCGTGAGCTGCGCCAGGCCAATGACATTCTTCGTAAGGCGTCAGCTTTTTTCGCGGCGGCGGACCTCGACCGCCTACGGAAGAGATGATCATGTTCATAGACGACCATCGTGAGCATCTTGGCGTCGAGGCGATTTGCAAGGTTCTGCCGATTGCGCCATCCACATATTACCACCACAAATCGGTTGAGCTTAATCCCGAGAAGGCCTCTGCCCGCGCAAAGCGTGATGCCTTTATAATAACCAGGATCACCCATTTCTGGGAGAAGAGCAGGAAGCGATATGGGGCCGTGAAAATCTGGCATGACTTGCTTGATGAGGGCACTGTTGTCGCCCGTTGCACGGTTGTTCGCCTCATGAAAAGCATGAGAATACAGGGCATTACACGCGGTGATATAACCACGACGAAGAGTAATCCTGCTTTGCCGTGCCCTAAAGACAAGGTGAACCGAAAGTTCAAGGCACCGGCACCAAACATTCTCTGGGTAGCTGACTTCACCTACGTCAGAACCGCCGTCGGCTTCGTGTATGTTGCGTTCATCATTGATGTCTTCGCGCGCTATATCGTTGGCTGGAAGGTCTCTTCATCTCCCAATGCCCAGATGGTGCTTGATGCTTTGGATCAGGCGTTGGCTGCGCGTCAACCAGATCCCAAGACCCTTATTCATCATAGCGACAGAGGCGTTCAATATCTGTCGATCAAGTACACAGAGCGCCTAGAAGAAGCCAAAATCGATCCGTCAGTCGGCAGCGTCGGGGACAGTTATGACAACGCCATGGCCGAGACAATCAACGGGCTCTATAAGGCCGAGGTCATCGAGCACGAGGGCCCGTGGCAAGGCAAAAAAGACGTCGAATTTGCAACGCTCGACTGGGTTCACTGGTTCAATCAAGAACGGCGTTTTGGACCCATCGGATACATCGCCCCGGCACAAGCAGAAAGGACCTTCTATGACAGCCTAAACACTGTTACTCTCGCCGCAGAATAGGAACTAAACCGTCTCCGGTAAACCCGGTCTGGTTCAGTCCCAGCAATTTTGGAAAGGCCATCTGATCCGGTTTTTTGTAACCTGCGATAATTTGCAAGTATTCCTCTTCGCGGTCTGGATCTTTATGAACGGCGTTGTGCAAGCTGCACGCGGCCATCGTCACAAAATCCCGAAACACCTCATAGCGATGCTTGTAAGGTGCCAGTTCGTGAAAGGTCTTTTTGAACGCTGCCAAAGCGGCGTCGCAGCCATGGGCCTGAGCACTGTGTGCCATGCCTGTTCTCCCCTGTTGGGGTCTCTCAAGCCTGGCGTCCACCAGTCTCGAAAGACCGGTGGATTGGATTTATGATCGCGCGTTACGCGGTCGGGGAGAATTGTGCGAGAAAATTGGCGTTTGTCAAAAGTATTGGAAAAGGAAAATCTCTATCGTCCACGCTGGTTGGAAAACTCACTACGTTGATCGTACAGACGCATAATTTCTATCGTATCCCCCTTGATACGGTAAAGTACCGTAAACGGAATGCCAGGGAGAACGTACTCCAGCACATCAGGCAAATCCTCAGCCGGATGACCAGCCCCAGGCTGGCTTTTGAGTAATATAAGGAGCCCAGCATATTGCTGGTTGGCTTTGGTCTGCCCTGCTGGGAAAACCTGCACGTAGTATTGTTTGAACCAGCGCAAGTCGGCCTTGGCTTTCGCCAGAAATTTGATCTGCATGGGTTAGGCTTGGTGAGGAAAAATATCTGCTTCCGGTTCAGGAAGCTCGTT
>NZ_CAKZMP010000400.1 GCF_937128705.1 uncultured Kiloniella sp.
CATCAAACATTCACACGCCTAACAATTTATTTGCGATCCAATTCAACGACAATAAACTTACTCGATTACATTGCACGCGGTTCGGTTGGCACATGCAACACCCGCCAATAACTTTCAAACATGTTCACAACATCAATAAAGTTGATCCCGGCTTCTTCTTTTACAAAATAACCAGCTACTTTTTTGTTATAACTTTTAACCATATCCTGATCGGATTTTGACGTCGTCAAAACGAAAACCAAGGTATCAACAAGCTCGGGATCCGCACGTAAGTTATCAAGAAATTCAAACCCATTCATCCTTGGCATCTGAAGATCCAGTAAAACCATAAAAGGGTAGGAAACTGCCCCGCTCTTCAATAGTTCCAAAGCTTCAACACCATCGTGAGCCCTGACAATAGAATTCCCAATCCGCTGCTTTAGAAAGCTGCGTTCAATAGATGCGGCATCGATATCATCATCTTCAACCAGCAATAAGGTTATCTCACTCGTATCTGCTTTCATGCATAGAGCTCCATATATTCAAGCGTTACGTTTATCAAAATGCCCCTACTCAAAAAGGCCAAAAAATAATGTAGCAAGTCCCTCTCTCTCTGCCCTTTTCTAACTGAAATGTCCCCCTGTGGTGTTCAACAATTTTCTTAACCATGGCAAGCCCCATACCACTTCCCTCGACCTTATCTCGAGGCTGGAGTGTTTGAAACATTTCCAAAGCTTTGCCATGCATCTTATCCGGGATCCCCGGACCATCGTCCTCGACCCGAATAAAATGTCCCTGCTCTCCTTCATCGTAGCTGATCGTGATAATACCGTTCTCTTTATCATGGTGTTTAATTGTATTCGAAATAAGATTACGCAATACAATATCCAATGGTATACGCGGTATATTGATCATGACATCAGGGGCTGTGCAGGAAAATTTTTGATCTTTCCCATGTAAAACCAAAACGTCATTAGATATTTTTCGCAAAGAGACTGGTTCACTGGAATAGGCAAATCTCACAACCTTTGAATAGTCCAATAAATCTTTCAACAAAGTCATCATACGCAGGCAGCGGCCTTTGACCATGTCGATATGTTCTTTGGATTTTTCAGGGAGCAAATCACCACAATCTTCCTCAATCCAGCTAATAACTTGATTTATAGAATTAAGTGGTGCTTTGAGGTCATGCGACGCAACATAAGCGAACTGCTCTAAATCATGATTTGTTTTTATCAAACGTTGCGATTCATCTCTCAGAGCCTCAGTCATTTTATCTGCATAGGCAAGGGCACTACGATTAACTCGTGTCAGGAAGACAAACAACCCGAGCAACATGCTATCAATAATCAACCCTCCAATCAAAATCCAAGAGGGTTGATCGTTTGATGGATCATCTCTGAAGCTTAAACCGGATTCAATATTGAATAGCCAGGTTCTGCCGTACATCTCTATCTCAACATTTTTAACAAAAAGCGGATTATCATCCCGAGGATTCAAAACATCTGCAGCTTGTTCATCATCTGCATACAACAGAGTTTCATTATCACTAATGGCAATTCGCACCTGACGATTTTCACTCGCCAGCGTTCCCAGCATCAGTTTGCTCATGATAAAGGGAGCATAAGTTACACCAACGATATCTGCCCGACGCGCATCAACAGTACTTGGCTTTTTTCCTCCTTCATAAAAAGGGGTATAAAACAAAAAACCAGGTGTTTTCTTTGCATCCTGAACCAATACAATGGGGCCTGTAATTTGTGCACCGCCTGTATCCCTTGCTTTTTTGATTGCTGTGTAGCGGTTACTCTCAAACGCCATATCAAGACCAATCGCCTTGTCGTTTGATTCAGATGGTTCAATATAGGTAATCGGCCAATATTCTTTTTCTTGATGTTTTGGATGTAACGCATAGTTCGGGCGCGTTTTTCGCTCAGACGCAAGGTAATCTTCCATCTGAGACGGCTTGATATTATATATCACACCGATCCCGTTAATACCGGGATAAACCTTGTCCAAGTCAAGGCTATTTGCATAGATCTGCCACTGTGCATAATTTGTCTTCCCCCCATTTGCATCCAAAAACGCAACTCCACCCCAAAGTGCATTTTCGTAAAGATGCATTCTCTCTTCGACCAAGCCGATAGCTTGTTCAACCTGCCGCTGAAACTTTTCCTGATTTTTTTGAGCAACCTGCTCGCTTGCAATATACCAAGCACCAACGGTCAAGATAATCGAGAGCAAAACGACCAGCCAATGAACCCAGTGCAAAGACCCCTTACGCACCAGCTGACTTCGTTGCTCGGCCTCGATAGAATCAGCTTGATTGACCTCCGTCATTACTTTTTCCGAATAATTCAAAAGATTAAGAGTTTCTTTGAGAAAAGCGTTTCAAAGGCAAGGTATTTTCAACCAAATATCTTACATATCTACAATGAACACTAAATCAAAGGTATTAAAAAATATTAACATACATCTTATGAGGGTTATTTTTTGCAGATCAAGGAGGATGTAATCTTTGAAATAAATAACCGCCCTTCCTTCAACCAACCCTCTTGACCTTACAGCTGCTGTAAGGACTAGAATATACTCTCCTCTAAACCTTCAGAATCAGATTGACTGACCTATGCACGCCTACACTTCTATACGCCAAACGATCAGGTTCATACTTGCCTTGTTATTAGTTGTATCCTTTTCCGAGATAAGTATGGCGCATACAAAAGTTACACGCACAATCCCTGCAAACGAGACCGTACTCAAAGAATCACCACCAGAAATAAAGCTTATCTTCCCTCAAGCCATCAAAATCACAGCTTTCAAGTTGTTAGACAGTCAAGGAAACGAGATCACTCTCGAACAAAATAAAAGCCTGAAGCCCTCCAAGGAGAAAGTCGCGTTTCCCCCAACTTTAGGTGCAGGAACCTATCGCGTTATATGGCGAGGAATATCCACAGACGGGCACCCCATTAAAGGACAGATTACCTTTACCATTTCTCCTTAGCCGGCAGCATAAATATGATCGAAAATACGGAATATTTTTTGACAGCTCTCAAGACTGTTATTTATAGCTGTAGCCTCTTTTCTGGTGGCACTTTGCTTTTCCTTCGCGTATTTGCCAAAGAAACCAGAGACATTCGATCAAAGCTTTACTCCTTCATCACAGGCTCAAGCTTACTGGGCATCACGCTCAGCATCATAAATATGGGGACACAAGTAGTCTGGCTCTCTGCAGGAGATCTAACCGCACTTCAGGATCCCGACATACTCGCCCTTGTACTTTCTTCTTCGGCAGGGAAAGCGCAATTATTTCTTTGTGTAGGGTT
>NZ_CAKZMP010000401.1 GCF_937128705.1 uncultured Kiloniella sp.
GTTCGCCGCCCTTACTGTCAAAACGGACAGTGGGTAGAGGCGTTAATTGACTATTCCACTCATTCAAAGTGGGTTGCAAGTTGGCCTCATCAAACCATTTGTCGGGGATGAGTATTTCACCGGGACTTAACCGGGATAATTGCGTTGAAATTTCATCGAATGCGCAGCTGCACACATGAAATTCGCCGGTCGACATATCGAGCCAAGACAGCGCGTAATTTTTCCCCGAACGGGCAATTGCAACCAGAAAATTGTGTGAACGGGCATCCAGTAAGCTGTCTTCGGTAATTGTGCCCGGTGTGACCAAACGGACCACATCGCGGGCGACAACGGATTTGGAGCCGCGTTTTTTGGCCTCAGCTGGACTTTCCATCTGTTCGGCAACGGCGACCCGAAAGCCTTTGCGAATGAGCCGTTGCAAATATCCATCTGCCGAATGTACCGGCACACCGCACATGGGAATGTCATCCCCATCGTGTTTTCCGCGTTTCGTGAGAGCAATATCCAAAGCTTTAGCGGCTTTGACGGCATCTTCGAAAAACAACTCGTAAAAATCTCCCATCCGATAGAAAAGGAGACTGTCCGTATGCGCCGCCTTGATGGAAAGGTACTGCTCCATCATGGGGGTAACTGACTTATTCGGTTGCGACTTTGATTTGACTACTGTAGGCATGAAGGAAAACTATCATACAAGCCGGTTTTGCCAACAGCTTTGTCAATTAATTTGCAGCGGAAGGTAGATCGCATAAAATTAATTGCCGAGGAAGCAGACAGATGAGTGACAAACGGGATTCCAGCCAATATGACGAAGCGCTGCGCTACCATGCGCAAGGTAAGCCTGGGAAGCTTGAAATTGTTGCAACGAAAGCCGTCGCAACACAGCAAGATTTATCTCTAGCATATTCGCCGGGCGTCGCGGCTCCCTGTTTGGCAATCGCTGAAAACCCTGACAGTGTTTATGATTACACAACCAAAGGGAACCGGGTCGCCGTTATTTCAAATGGCACGGCGGTTCTAGGGCTTGGAAATTTGGGTGCGCTGGGATCTAAGCCTGTCATGGAAGGGAAAGCGGTTCTTTTTAAACGCTTTGCTGATCTGGACTGTTTTGATCTGGAGCTGGATACAGAAGATGTTGATGAAATTGTCAATTGTGTCCGTCTCATGGGGCCAAGTTTTGGCGGTATAAACCTTGAAGATATTAAAGCGCCAGAATGCTTTATTATTGAACAGCGCCTTCGCGAGCTTATGGACATCCCGGTTTTTCATGATGATCAGCATGGTACTGCGATTATCGTGGCCGCAGCAATTTACAATGCGCTGCGCCTTGTGAAAAAGAAGAAAAAAGACGTCAAAGTCGTGGCTTCTGGTGCCGGTGCTGCTGCGCTAGCCTGTCTAAACCTTTTGGTTTCCTTGGGCATTGATCGCAAAAATATCTGGGTTACAGATATTGAAGGCGTCGTCTACGATGGTCGTGAGAAACTTATGGATCGCTGGAAGTCTGTTTTTGCTCAGAAAACGGATGCGCGTACTCTGTCGGATGTTATTGAGGGGGCAGATATTTTTCTAGGCCTCTCTGCGCCGGGTGTACTAAAGCCTGATTACGTAAAGCGTATGGCCAAAGATCCGATTATTATGGCTTTGGCAAATCCGACACCTGAAATCATGCCCGAAGAAGTTAAGGCGATCCGCGATGATGCCATTATGGCGACCGGACGTTCTGACTATCCAAACCAAGTTAATAACGTTTTGTGTTTCCCTTACATCTTCCGCGGTGCGCTGGATGTTGGGGCAACCGCGATCAACGAAGAAATGAAGGTCGCCTGTGTTAAGGCGATTGCTGATCTTGCGATGGAAGAGCAGGACGAAATTGTTATCAAGGCCATGGGTGGCGAAGCCAAGAATTTCGGCCCGGAATATATTATTCCCAGCCCCTTTGACCCGCGTCTGATTTCGATTATTGCCCCGGCTGTTGCCAAGGCTGCTATGGAAACAGGGGTGGCCAGCCGTCCGATTGAAGATTTTGACGCCTATTGTGAAAAGCTGAAACGCTTTGTCTATCGTTCCGGCTTGGTGATGAAGCCTCTCTTCGAACGTGCGAAAAAAGATCCCAAACGGGTTATCTATGCCGAAGGCGAGGACGAGCGGGTATTGCGGGCTGTGCAGGTGGCGATTGATGAGAAAATGGCGGTGCCGATCGTCGTTGGCCGTCCCGATGTTGTGCAGATGCGCATGGATAAGGTGGGGATTAAGCTCAAAGTCGGAAAAGACTTTGAAATCATTAACCCCCAAGATGACCCGCGATATAACGACTACTGGACGACATATCACAGTTTGATGGAACGTAAGGGGATTTCGCCCGAAACGGCCAAAGTGATCGTACGGACACGTAATACCGTTATTGCAGCCCTCGCCGTTTATCGGGGCGATGCGGATGCCATGATTTGTGGTGTGACTGGTGGCTATCATCGCCATCTTAAGCACGTTCGCGGGGTTCTCGGACTTCAGGATGGTGTCTCCGACTTCTCGTCCCTTAACTTGATGCTGATGCCAAGCGGCACTTACTTCATGGCGGATACATACGTTACGCAGGAGCCAACGTCTCAACAGCTGGCTGAAACGACTATTCTTGCCGCAAAACATGTGAGCCGCTTTGGGCTTAAGCCAAGGGTTGCGTTGCTCTCTCACTCTAATTTTGGTAGCTCGGATAGTGAATCTGCCTGTCGTGTGCGCAAAGCTCTCTCTTTAATTGAAGAGATGGACCCAGAGCTTGAAGTTGATGGTGAAATGCATGCAGATGCGGCTCTGGATACGGAACTACGCAGTCGGGTTTTCCCGAATTCAAATCTAACAGGGCCTGCAAACCTGTTGATTTTCCCGAATCTTGATGCGGCTAATATTGCCTTTAACCTGATGAAGACTGTCGAGGACGGTTTACCTGTCGGGCCGATCCTGGTCGGTGCGGCTCAGCCTGCGCATATTTTAACGCCTTCTGTAACAGGAAGAGGGGTTGTGAACATGACCGCTATTGCTGTAGTTGATGCACAGAACAGAGAAAGGCGGATTAAAAAATAAACGCCTGATAATAATTGCGCCTGATTAGGTACTAAGGAGGGACATTGCATAAAATGGTAATGTTCCTCCTGTATTTAAAAATCAGAAAAGTAAGTGCAAAAAACTGCATCACAGATATAAGCGGCAGAGGATGGGATGATGGAAGATACAAAAAACAGTAGCGATCTTCAAAATCTCACAGAAGACGAAAATTTTGGCCTCTCCTCTGATCTTATTCATGCTGTTGAGGATGCTCTTGAAGAAAGCAGGGATTCCGATGTTGAAGATCTGGTTGAGGGCCTTCACGAAGCTGATACTGCTGATC
This sequence comes from uncultured Kiloniella sp., assembly GCF_937128705.1. Taxonomy (GTDB): domain Bacteria; phylum Pseudomonadota; class Alphaproteobacteria; order Kiloniellales; family Kiloniellaceae; genus Kiloniella. Next base: position 3,377 of record NZ_CAKZMP010000401.1, read on the forward strand.
TGCTTGAAATTCTGGGGCGAGACGAACGTTATCGCCTGATGGAGGTGATCGGGGCTGGATTTGATCCTGAAATTCTTCCTTACCTTGATGAAACAATCCGTGAAGAAATCGTAGAATGGCTGGGGCCGCAGGGCATCGCTAAACTGGTTCAGGAACTAGATAGTGATGATGCTGTAGAGTTGGTTCAGGATCTGGATGAAGATCACCGGATGCATATCCTTGCGGCGTTACCGCAAGCTTATCGCCGTGTCATAGAAGAAAGTCTCAGTTATCCGGAAGATTCAGCCGGGCGTTTGATGCAACGGGAAATCGTTGCCGTCCCATCGGTATGGACTATTGGCGAGACAATCGACTACATGCGTGTCAGTGATAATCTGCCCGATGATTTTTATGATATTTTTGTCGTAGATCCCCGTCATCATCCCGTTGGTTTTATACCGGCAAGTCGGGTGATGAGGTCGCGTCGTCATGTGCGCCTGGACGAGGTAATGGACGATGATATGCGTATCATTCCGCTAGAGCTTGATCAGGAAGATGTCGCGCACATGTTCCGGCAATATGGCTTGATTTCGGCTCCTGTGATTGAGGCAAGTGGACGCTTGGTTGGAGTTATTACGGTTGATGACGTTGTTGATGTTATCGATGAAGAAGCTGGCGATGACCTCATGAAGATGGGGGGCGTGAGCGAACCCGATCTTTATGAAGATGTGGCGGATACAACGAAAGCTCGTTTTACTTGGCTTGGGGTTAACCTTTTAACTGCTGTTCTGGCGTCACTTGTTATCAGCCTTTTTGATGCAACGATTGAAAAGGTTGTTGCCCTAGCTGTTTTGATGCCGATTGTCGCGTCAATGGGGGGTAACGCAGGTACTCAGACCTTGACGGTGGCTGTACGGTCACTGGCGATGAAAGATCTTTCCGAAGCCAATGCTTCCCGCTTTATAGGTAAAGAGCTTATCATTGGGGTTATCAACGGGTTTCTTTTCGCTATTTTAACTGGGGTTGTGACTTGGCTTTGGTTTGATCAAGCTGCATTGGCCTTGGTTATCGGCGCGGCAATGATTATCAACATGGTCGTGGCTGGTTTGTGCGGAACGCTCATTCCTCTTGGGCTGGAAAAATTTGAAATTGATCCGGCTGTGGCGTCGAGCGTCTTTTTAACGACTGTGACAGATGTTATTGGCTTTTTTGCCTTTTTGGGACTTGCGGCAATATTCTTGCTATAACGGCTATCGTATCGTGCATTGGTTTTAGCTGTCTTGTATTAAAATAACTATTTGTTTTGTTTAAATACAAATAGTTAACTTGATTAATCTTAAATAGTTACCTGAAAGCTTATATCCCCTTATGATAGATAATTCCAAAATCAGTGTTAACTACGCAAGTTTGATTAGCCCTCTGCGTGTTGACTGGAAATTGGAAAGGGGTAAGGTGCGCGAAGGACAAAACATGTCCATCGGGATAACAGACTATGGGGTGGCCACGTGCCAAGTGTCTTAATCACAGGTGCCAATAAGGGTATCGGACTTGCTTTTGCGCAATCATTTGCCGTTGACGGGTGGAAGGTTCATGCTTGCTGTCGTCAGCCAGACAAAGCCAAGGGCCTGCAAGGTATCGAAGGCGATATCAGTATCCATAAGCTGGATGTCACAGATGATTTGCGTGTGGCAAGTGTTGCACGTGGCATGCTTGATGAGAAGATTGATGTCCTAATAAACAATGCTGGTTATTTTGGTCCTCGCCTTGGGTTTGGAGAAATCGATTACGAAGACTGGGCGCATACCTTTGCTGTTAACACGATGGCTCCCTTGCGTGTGGTTGAAAATTTTATTGAACATGTTAGCGGAAGTGATCGAAAGCTGATTGTTAATGTTTCCAGTAAAATGGGGTCTGTTGCCGAAAATGAAAGCGGCGGAGCTTATGTTTATAGATCATCGAAAGCCGCATTGAATGTGGTAACAAAAAGCCTGTCTGTTGATCTTAAAGAACAGGGGGTCACGGTTATCTGTGTTCACCCTGGTCATGTCCAGACGGATATGGGCGGCGAACAAGCACCCCTGACGATTGCAAAGTCGGTATCAGGGTTACGTAAGCTGATTGGTAAGGTTACGCACGAGCAAACCGGACAATTCTTTAATTATGATGGAACTATAATTCCCTGGTAAGAGGTACTTCTATGTCATCACGCTTTAGCGAAGAGCAAACTTTAATCCGCGAGACAGCTCAATCATTTGCGCGTGAGCAGCTCGCCCCCTTTGCCGCAGCGTGGGATAAAGAAGCAACGTTTCCTCGGGATGCAGTTAATGCACTTGGCGAACTGGGGTTTATGGGGATGTTGGTGCCGCCGGAATATGGTGGTGCTGGTACAGATCATATTTCCTATGTCTTGGCACTGATTGAAATTGCGGCCGGGGATGGTTCCTGTTCGACGATAATGTCAGTTCAAAATTCCTTGGTGTGTTCGCCGATTTTGAATTACGGCAGTGATGATCAAAAAGAAACCTATCTTAAACCTTTGGCATCTGGTGAGTTGTTAGGCTGTTTCTGCTTAACTGAACCAAGTGCAGGTTCTGATGCTTCCGCTTTGGAAATGAAGGCGAAAAAAGAGGGCGATCACTATATCCTCAATGGATCGAAGCAGTTCATATCTACGGGTAAAAATGCTGACATCGCAGTTGTTTTTGCTGTGACTGATCCTGATGCGGGCAAAAAGGGCATTTCTGCCTTTATTGTACCGACCAAAACGCCCGGGTTTTCCTGCGCGAATATCGAAGACAAGCTTGGTCAACATGCTTCTGACACGGCACATTTGGTTTTTGACGATTGTAAGGTTTCCAAAGACAATTTGCTGGGTGCCGAAGGTGAGGGGTACAAGATAGCCCTTTCCAACTTGGAAGGCGGGCGCCTTGGCATTGCGTCACAATCTATCGGCATGGCACGCAGTGCTTACCAAAGGGCAAAAAGCTACGCTAAAGAGCGTAAGGCCTTTGGTAAGGAAATCGCCAAGCATCAGGCTGTGGCTTTTCGTCTGGCCGATATGGCGACGTCTTTACAAGCTGCAGAATTAATGTTGTTAGAGGCCGCAAGGCTGCGTGACAATGGCGAGCCTTGCTTGAAAGAGGCATCTATGGCCAAACTCTTTGCATCTGAAATGGCAGAGCGTGTGTGCTCAGATGCTATACAGATCCATGGTGGCTATGGATATCTTCGTGATTATGAGGTCGAACGGATCTATCGTGATGTTAGGGTATGTCAAATATACGAAGGTACATCTGATATACAGCGTCTTGTTATCAGTCGTCAGATTTTACAGGAAGATGATGCATGAGTGGGGTGCTGGATTTTTATTTTGATTTTTCCAGCCCTTATGCATACTTCGCGGCAATGGATGTCGATAAACTTGCAGAGCGACACAATTTAACTATTCACTGGCATCCTGTCTTGCTTGGGGCTATTTTCAAGAAAACTGGTGCCCAGCCACTTCTTTCCATGCCATTAAAACAAGACTATGCCCAACATGATCTGGAACGCACGTCGCGCATAAACAAAGTACCCTTCATAATGCCGCCAAAGATGCCTTTTATGTCTCTTGCTGCGTGCCGCGCTTTTTATTGGTTGGAAAGACAGGATCGCAGAGTTGCGAACTCTTTTGCAAAAAACCTCTTTAAAGCCGGATATCAAATGGGGCTTGATATTTCAGATAGCGCGGTAGTTGTCGACGTTGTTGTTGCTCTTGGCTTCAAAGAAGATGACATCTTGGCCGGATTAAAGGATCAAAGCATTAAGGACGAGGTGCGCTCTGCTGTAGATAACGCGCAAGATGCAGGGGTTTTTGGCAGTCCTTATTTCATTTTTAACAGCGAACCCTTCTGGGGGTATGATCGAATGCCTATGCTGGACGAGTGGATCACGCAAAAAGGGTGGTGATTTGGTGATTTGTTGATGAGGTACGAAACGAGGGGAGTAGGCAATGCCGACTGTTAAAAGCGGAAGCTGGAAAGCAGCAGGCTTTACAGCGTTTATTTTTCTTCTCGTGGCTTTGGCAATCGGTTCGGTGAACTTTGTACAGCTCATTGTCTATTTTTTTGCAGTCGTATTTAACGTTGTATATCTTTACAGTGTTTTTCCCGGCAGCCGTTTCTTTTCTATATCTGTTGCAAACTTTATAGCGCTCTATACCTGTTTATTTAGTTTCTTTGTCACCACAAACTTTAGCTTTGTGAGTGGTGAACTATTGGGCGTCGGATATTTTATGCCGATTTTGGGCTTTTTTGTCGGTACCTGGAGTAATAGGAAATTAATTAAGTCCGTTGTTGTGGAGCACCGAAAAAATGCCAAAGGCTTGACGATAAAATCTGTTAAATGGCTGGTTCCCGTTAGCTTTATTGGTATTGCAACGTTTTTTATTCCTGAAAATTCAATTCCTGTTCTTATGGGGGATATTCTTTTCCTCGTATCTATGGGGGGGATTACTCTTGTCGTCAGCCTTGTAAGTAAAGACGTTGCGACATTTCTTTTAGAAGCAGGTCTTTTGTTCGAGGAATTCTTCCTTCGCGTAGAGACGCTTGTGATGCCTGCGTTTGCTTTTCTGACATTCTATTCCATGAATGTTATGATCTTTGGCTTTCTCTATCGCATCATTGATCATTACAGCGCCGTAACGCACTTCTCCATTCAGGGCGATGTTCGTGCAATATCCTTTATTGAGAGTTTGTACTTTTCGATCATTACACTCAGTACCGTTGGCTATGGCGATATAATTCCCATAACGGACGGCATTAAAGCCGTTGTCTCTATTCAAATTGTTGTCAGTGTGATGCTCTTGTTATTTGGATTTTCTGAAATTATGTCCTATTCAAGACGTACTCCTATAAAGAGAGAGCAAAAATAATCAAAACATGTGAGTGGTGAGGCTCTAATATGCCTTCGTTGTGATCTTTTTTGTGTTTAGATCTTTCGGTATAGTGGCCTTCCCTGTGAATAGTTTGTTGATCCGTAATTAGTTTATTGAGTTGCTATCTATGCCCTTGCATTTGATTAAATTATCCGTCGGTACCGAGAGCCCTGAAACTCTCGAAGAATTTCAAGCCCTTCGTTTGGCGCAATATGGGGAAATTTTTCATCAAACAAGAATGTTTCCTAAAAGGCGTGACGAAATCATTAGTGGTGGATCGATCTATTGGGTGATCAAAGGCCAGGTGAGGGCACGACAGTTAGTAAAGGATATTGTTCGGGTTGAGGATAGCGAGGGAAAATCAATGGCACGCTTTATCCTGGATCAGAAACTGATTCGGGTGAAAAGTCGTAAACATCGCCCTTTTCAAGGATGGCGGTATTTAAGGGCCGAAGATTCGCCCGTTGATGTGTCTGATTACGAATCGTTTGGTGATGGCGAATCAGAAAAAATGCCAGAACAAATGGTCGAAGAACTAGAGAAACTGGGACTTTTGTAAGTGGCGTCAAAAAAAAATCATTATTTTGTTTTTTTCTATAGACAAGACCCGACTACCTCCTTATAACCCAGCTTCACCGGCGCAGACAACGGTGACACACTGAAAGACGCGCTGGACGGTTAGAAAAAAGTTCAAACAGTACTTGCTCTTATTTTTAATCGACTTATAATAGCCAGCCTTGGCAATGTGGTTTTACATCACATATTGAGCTAAGGTTACATATTTTAAGAAAATATATGATGAAAAAAGGGCTTATAGCTCTCTATCGTCATGCATTCGGGGCCGGGTTTACTTGGTTCTGTTTTGTAAATTGTTGTTTGACATTGTTGATATGAATTGGAAGGGATGCGTGGACGGCGGTTTGTTGTTTATGACAACGAGCTAGCTAGTTTCATGTATCTTATTCGAAATAAGTTACACAAAACCTAGTCAGTAATAGAATTTGAGTTCTGTTTTAAGACAGAAGTCAGGTCAACTTGAGAGTTTGATCCTGGCTCAGAACGAACGCTGGCGGCAGGCTTAACACATGCAAGTCGAACGAGAAGGTTCTTTCGGGAACTGGACAGTGGCGCACGGGTGAGTAACGCGTGGGAATCTACCATGGAGTGGGGGATAACAGTTGGAAACGACTGCTAATACCGCATACGCCCTACGGGGGAAAGATTTATTGCTCTATGATGAGCCCGCGTTAGATTAGGTAGTTGGTGGGGTAATGGCCTACCAAGCCTACGATCTATAGCTGGTCTGAGAGGATGATCAGCCACACTGGGACTGAGACACGGCCCAGACTCCTACGGGAGGCAGC
>NZ_CAKZMP010000402.1 GCF_937128705.1 uncultured Kiloniella sp.
TTTCCAAAGCAAACACTGTTGATTTGCTTCGTAAATCCTGATTTCGCCCCCCCCAAATAAGCTGTTGGGTCTGCGCAAAAAACTCTATTTCGCGAATACCACCCCGGCCAAGTTTGATGTTGTGCCCTTTGATCGCAATTTTGCTGCCCCCTTTGTGGGCATAAATTTGCCTTTTGATCGCGTGGATATCGTTGATGGCAGCAAAGTCGAGGTGCTTGCGCCAAACAAAGGGTTTGATTTCATTGATAAAGCGCTGACCGAGTTCTTCATCTCCGGCGATAGGGTTGGCCTTGATCATGGCGCAACGTTCCCAATTGAGGCCTGTCGTTTCATAGTAGGTCATAGCAGCATTGAACGAGAGGGCCAAAGGCGTAGCGCTGGGGTCTGGTCTGAGACGAAGGTCGGTTCGGAAAACATAGCCGTCTTTGGTTCGATCATCCAGACAACGCACCAAATCCCTCGTCATTCGCACCATTCCTTCTTGTACGCCGCGATGGTGAAGATAGCTGATTTTTTCGGGATCATAGAGGATGATGAGGTCAATATCTGACGAATAGTTTAGCTCCCAAGCGCCCAACTTTCCCATGGCCATGACAACATACCCACAATCGTCTTCGGGTAGGTCAGTATTTTTAAGTTCAATTTGTCCGCGTTCGTGCAGTTCCAACAACAAATGGGAAATTGCGGTTGAAATGGCTGTCGATGCAAAGCCGGTAAGTTCCTCTACAACACGCCGATCGGTCCATTGTCCTGTGATATCTGCGAACCCAATGGCCAACGATGCTCTTTTTTTTGCCCGGCGGAGTTCCCCCATAACCTGTTGACGGTTCGTCGAAATTGCCACTTTCTGCAAAAGGTCGTGATGGATAGTTGTCAGACTTTTTTCAGGTCCCTGCTTTAAAAGCTGGCAGAGGAATTCCATATCTCCCAGAAGGCAATCGGAAAGATAAGGGCTGTTTGAGAAGACAGCTGCAAGCAGCGATTTCACTTTCGGAATCTCTTGGAAGTGGATAAGATCCTGCTTTAAATCAGAATTTTCGATGCGCTCGATACGTTCATTCCAGTTAGAGAAGCCGCGTTCGGCCCTGTTGGAACAGGATATTTTGGGTAAAGTTTCTTCGGAATAGGAAAATGAAAGTATCATGAGCGCCGCTAGCTTGTTTCGAGTACAGTGCAAAGGCTGTAGAAAATGGTCAAAAGTAACCGTTCGTAAATATATGCCCTATTCTAATCGCCTGACAACTGTTGTGCTTGTGCGGAGCTCTTTCGACGTATGATTCGTAAAACATCTGTAGTTATTCTGGAAATTATCGCGGCCTTGCTTGTGCTGTCTGCTGTTTTGGCGGGTATTGCCATTTGGCGTCTTTCTTCCGGCCCTGTGCAGCTTGATTTCCTAACCCCTTATGTGGAAGAGGCCTTTGACGACCCTGACCGGGAAATACGGCTGGATGTGGATACAACAGTCCTTGTTTGGCTGCCAAAAGAACGGGCGATTGCAATTCAAGTTGCAAATGTCCGGCTTTTGGATGGTTCTTCGCGTATTATAGCGGCTATTCCTTTGATGGGTGTGGATTTGGACGCTGGTGCTTTGGTTCGTGGAAACGTCGTACCCACTGGGGTTGATATTATTGGACCTGAACTAAAGCTTGTTCGGGCTGAAGATGGTCATTTTGAAATAGATGACGCTCTGGATAATGATGAGGATGAAACCGGACAAAGTTTCGGGGACGCCCTGCCGGAAATTTTAGACAATCTAATGGCAGAGCGCGAGGCTGGACACCCGCTGGCCTATTTCAATCAGTTGCAGATTGTTGGCGCAAAAATGCAGATTGATGATCGCAAGCTGGGCATGATCTTTGACGTTCCCTATGCGAATATCAGTATTCGTCGCGACAAGCTGGGTTTGCAGGGGGATATTGATTTAACCGTTGATATTGCCGACGAAGAAGCGATTTTAAATGGCGCTTTTGTTTATGATAGCGAGCTTCAGGTTGTTGATCTTGCCTTTCAAATAGCCGGGATCAATCCTCCTACTTTGGCGCAACTGGATCCGGCTCTTGCGGGATTGGAAACCTTTGAGATACCTCTCGCAGCCTCTGTTGCGACGTCTGTGAATGTACAGGGTGAGTTTGGGCGGAGCCGATTTGAAGTTTCTGGCGGGAGTGGAACAATTGAAATTCCCGACCTTAAAGTACCGCCGCTTCCTGTTCAGGGGCTTTTCCTGAAAGGGAGCTATAGCCGCAGTAATCAAAAACTTACTGTTGATAATGCCGCGATCAATTTTGGACCGGAAGGGGAAAAAGGACCGCAGCTTTCCGTGGCCGGTTCCGTTTCAGGATTAGACGGCGATATGCAGGTTCTTGCTGGTGTTAAGGCCGTCGAAGTTCCTGTTGATGATCTTGCCCTCTATTGGCCAGAGCCTATGGCGACCGATGCCCGGGAATGGATTACGGATAATATCAAAACGGGCATTGCCGAAGAAGCTGTTGTCAAAGCGGTTTTGGATATTCCTGCGGGGGATTTTGAACAGGCCAAGTTGGTGTCACTGGACGGCAGCATGAAGTATCGCGGCCTGGATGTGCACTATCTACGGCCTTTGCCGCCTGTCAAAGATGTTTCTGGTACAGCTAAGGTACGTGCCGATGGGTTGTCTCTGTTTACCGAAGGCGGCAAGCTGGAAGATATGTCGGTGCTGCCGTCGACCATTGAAATAACCGGGCTGGATATTGAAGAAGAGCATATTGCCATTCAAACCGCAGTTGAAGGACCTGTAAACACGGCATTGTCCATTCTGAATAGCGAGAACCTGCGGCTCATTGATGAACTGGGCATCAAGCCGGAAGAGACAAGTGGTAAGGCGGCTGTTGCCGTTGATTTTGCTTTTCTACTGTTAAAAGATCTTAAGTTTAAAGATATGTCCATTGATGCCTCGGCAGAGATCAAAGAAGCACGGATCGGTAAGATTTATAACGGACACGATGCAACAGATGGTGACTTGCAGCTCAATGTTACCAGAGAAGGAATGCACGTCACGGGGCCACTTTTATTAGCTGACATTCCGATGACCGTGGACTGGAAGGAACAGTTTGGCAGTGACGTTACGATCAGAACAAACCTGAAAGCAGATATTCCGCGTATTGAACCAGATGGCCTGTCAAAGCTGGGTATCCCTGTTTCTGATTATCTGGATGGCCCGGTTTCTCTATCTTTGGCGCTGGAAAACAAGGTCGATGATACAGGCGTTGTTCAGATCGCGGCGAATTTACAGGATGCCTTGTTGAAAATTGAAGACCTGAATTACTTCAAACAACCTGGGGATCCGGGGCAGATACAAGCCATTGTTTCGTTGAATGATGGTGAAGCCCAACACATTGACAGCTTTAATCTGGAAGCGAATGATTTCGCGGCAGAGGGTGAATTGTCTTTGATTGATGGCACGATTGCGAAAGCTGATCTTGATCAGTTTCAGTTGGGCAACTCTTTGCTAACAGATGTTCAGGCTGATCTATCATCTGATAAACCGTCGATTGTCATTGGTGGTGGCGTTTTGGATGCTGAATGGTTTATCGGTGACGATAGCAACGAAGAAGATGCCAAGGCCGATCCGCTTAAGTCAGAGAGCGGTGAGATTGAGGTTAAGGACGCCAACGTTGACGAAGAGGAAAAACAGACAGCGCCCATTAGCGTGATTGCAGAAAACCTTGATGCAATATACATGGCCGAAGATCGGTTTTTTCGTAATGCATCGCTGTGGCTTGATAAAGAACCCGAAGGCTGGAAACGTATGCAGTTTTCCGGCGAAATACCAAAAGAGCTTTGGTATGCAGAGGGGGCAAAAGCCAATCCGGAAACTGAAAACGTAAAGCGCACTTTCTCTATGGCCTATCAACCGCTTGAAGATGGGCGGCAGGGATTGAATATTACAGCCAATGATTTTGGTGCGATGTTACGGGCGCTTGATGTTCAAGATACTGTTCAGGGCGGTTCGCTTCAGGTTACAGGGATTGCCGAGAACTATCGCAGCGAAAGCCTTTTAACAGGCAATATTGAGGCGCGTGGTTTGCGACTGGTTAAGGCGCCAACGCTTGCAAAAATGCTGGCCTTTGCGTCTTTGACTGGGCCAGTCACAACATTGACGACCGAAGGTATTGCTTTTAATGAACTCAAAGGTGATTTTACGCTTCAGAACGGTTTACTGCGCAGTGATCTGATTAAGCTCTATTCGTCTTCTATTGGTCTGACGGCCAAGGGTGAAGTTGATACGAACAGAAAGCTTGTTGCGCTGAACGGCACGATCGTGCCTGCCTATACCATTAACCGTATTATTGGCGGCATTCCTATTTTGGGTGACATTCTGACCGGGGGTGACGGACAGGGTATTGTTGCTTTCAACTATAGCCTGAAAGGTGATTTGGACGAGCCAGAAGTTTCGATTAATCCCCTTTCAGGTCTGGCGCCCGGATTTTTACGGAATATCTTTGGTAACGCGACCCCAACGACGGAAAAGAAGCCCGAGAAGAAAAAAGAACCTTTAGACGGAACGAAGCCAGAAGACTAGGCCTTGTTTTGCTTAGATGACCTTGTCTTTGTTTAGATTAAATACCTCGGATTAGAAAAAAGACATTGGGCCAATAGGCAAAAAGGGCTGCTAAATTAGCAGCCCTTTAACGTTACCAAGTGGCAATTGTAAGCAATGATATATCTGCTTAAGCTGGTTTAACCAGAATATGTCTTTTCTTGCCTGCAGAGACTTTGATCGACCCTTCGTCGTTCAGATCTGACAGGCTAATAGAAAGACTGTCATCTTTGATTTGAACATCGTTTAAGCGTCCACCGCCGCCTTTGATGAGCTTGCGGGCTTCGCTGTTACTATTTGCCAGACCGATTTCCTTGAAAAGCAGGAAGGCAGGAATCCCTTCTTCCAAGCGTGGTTTTTCAATGTCATGGCTTGGCAGATCCGCACTCATGCTGCGCTCTTCAAAGGCTTTACGCGCTGTTTCCGCAGCCGCTTCAGCCGCTTCAAGCCCGTGACACAGACGTGTTGCTTCCGTGGCGAGTACTTTTTTCGCTTCGTTAATGTCTGCGCCCTGCATGGCTTCAAGCTTTTGAATTTCGGCTTCAGAAAGTTCCGTGAAAAGACGCAGGAAGCGACCGACATCGGCATCTTCGGTGTTACGCCAGTACTGCCAGAAATCATAGACCGACAGGCGTTCTTCGTTCAGCCATACTGCACCACCGACGGTTTTACCCATCTTGACGCCGGATGATGTGGTCAACAGCGGTGAGGTCAGGCCGTACACTTCGTTCTGGCTGATACGGCGGGTCAAATCCACACCATTAACAATGTTGCCCCATTGATCTGATCCACCCATTTGTAGCAGACAGTCCCGACGCTTGTTCAGTTCCATGAAGTCATAGGCTTGCAGGATCATGTAGTTGAATTCAAGGAATGATAGAGACTGTTCACGGTCCAGGCGCAGTTTAACAGAATCAAAACTCAACATCCGGTTGACCGAAAAATGAACGCCGTAATCGCGCAGGAATTCAAGGTAGTTAATGTTGTCGAGCCAATCGGCATTGTTGACCATAACCGCATCTGTCGGGCCGTCACCAAAGGTCAGGTATTTGGCGAAGACTTTTTTGATACCATCCATGTTGTGCTGGATTTCTTCTTCAGTGATCAGCTTGCGGGCTTCGTCCTTAAAGGAAGGATCGCCAACTTTACTGGTGCCGCCACCCATCAAGACGATCGGCTTGTGACCGGTTTTCTGGAGCCAGCGCAACAGCATGATCTGAACAAGACTGCCGACATGCAGGGAATCTGCTGTACAGTCAAAGCCGATATAAGCAGAAATTGGACCTTTTTCGAGTTTTGAATCCAGGGCGTCCATATCCGTACATTGATGGATATAACCGCGTGCGCTCAGTTCACGAAGGAATTCTGAACGGAGATCGGTTTTTTGTGGCGCAGTCATTGTAACTCTCGCTTGTTTCGAAAAAGGTCATAAAAATAGTGGCCAAGAGGCAACGTGCCTCTTGCCGTAGCCGCTGGGATTTACCACAATCATTTACCTGAAACAATGGGTCCTGAAACAAGGGCTTTATAAACAACGGGCCGAAAGCCCATCAGATTACAAAGATAAGGGCAGACAAATGGGTGCAGACAAGTGGCTTCTGGGATTGATGAGCGGAACGTCCATGGATGGTATTGATGCTGCCCTGATTAAAAGTGATGGGCAAAGCGTCACAGAAACCGGGGCCACGCTGAGCTATAGCTATAGCCCCGAACAACGTGCCTTGCTTGAAGGTGTCATGGGCGAGGGCAAGGACGTGCGGGATGCTGAGGTGCAGATGACCCGGTGGCATTATGAGGCCGTGAAGGCGCTCTTAGACAAAGCCAATTTGGTTCCGAATGATATAGAGCTTATCGGCTTTCATGGTCAGACTACCTTTCATGATCCATCCCGACGCATAACAATCCAGATTGGTGATGGTGATCTTCTTGCCAAGCTGTCTGGTATCCCGGTGGTGAATGATTTTCGCAAAGCAGATGTTGCGGCGGGTGGAGAGGGTGCGCCTTTTGCACCGCTTTATCATCAGGCGTTAGCGCAGGAGTTAGAAAAGCCGCTTGTTGTGCTCAATATCGGTGGTGTTTCCAATATCACGTATCTCGACCCGGATGGCACTGTGCTGGCCTGTGATACTGGTCCCGGAAATGGGTTGATTGATGACTGGGTCCAAAAGCATTTCGGACAATCAATGGACGAAGGGGGAAAGATCGCAGCCAAAGGCGAGGTGAATGCAACAGCTCTGAACACAATGCTCAACAATGGATTTTTTAATCAAGCCCCACCAAAGTCACTGGATCGTTATGATTTTAATTTGGATGCCGTTCAAAACTTGAACCCAGAAGATGGTGCCGCGACCCTGACGGCATTCACTGCTGCTGTGAATGCAAAGATTGTGAGCTTCCTGCCGACCCGCCCAGAACGATGGGTGATAACAGGCGGGGGCCGACATAACCCCGTACTGATGGAGGCGTTACGATCAGCATTAGGTGTAACGGTCGATCCCGTAGAAAGCGTTGGGTGGGATGGTGATGCTCTTGAAGCGCAAGCCTTTGCCTTCCTTGCCAAACGCAGCCAGTTGAAGTTGCCACTGTCCCTGCCAACAACGACGAAGGTTCCAGAACCTTGCCTTGGCGGCGTGTTACACGCGGCTTAGGAGCGCCACGGTATTATTTGGCAGTACATATACCGTAGATTCCGACAGCAATTCCTATTATTCCAACGATAACCGAGAAAACAGCCAATCGTGCAGGGGTGTGTATCATGGGGTCAGCGGTATTAATGTACCACCAAATCTTCTTGAGGCATTTTACTTCGGTACATGTGAATTCGAGGTCTGCTTCCTTTTCAACTCCAAGAGCTTGCCGAGCATCATAGTCCAGATAGATACCAGCTTTATCGTCATGCCCCAAAAGTATGGCTAAGTAACTTTTTGTATTTTCCTTGTTTGTTATTTTTCCTAAGCCATAACGAGCAATATCACCTCGATATTTCTTGTTAATTCTAACTCTCGAAAGACCCCATTCTTTCTTTGAAAGGCCTTCTACCTTGAAAGGCCTTCTACCTTAAGTTTGTGCTCCTTTTCTTTAGGCTTAGGCATGGGTGTCTCCTTTTCTAAAACAGCTGTTGGAGAATTTATTTTGTGATTTTACATATAGAAATAGGGCTGGATAAAGATTTTTTTCCAGCCCTATTTGTCCGTTTTTTCAGCTCTTATTCTTCAACAGGGGCAACCAGACGCTGGCTGACGTAGTCTTGAATATGGCTGTCGATGATTTCCATTTCGTTTTCGAAATAGTGTCCGGCGGTTGGCTCAACGCGGTAATCTATAGCGATACC
>NZ_CAKZMP010000403.1 GCF_937128705.1 uncultured Kiloniella sp.
AGGATCGAACTATCATCATCGAGTTCGATTGTTACATGCTTTCCATTCTGAGAAACATGTTCGTCCACAAAGTCCTCTACCGACAGTTTCGAATAGCCCTTGATCTTGATGATGTCGCCTTCTTCGAAGCCGAGGACGTGGTCATCTCCAGAACCTTTCTTTGTGAAGAAGAAGGTGTCATCTCCCGAACCACCCCTTAAGGTGTCGTTACCGGACCCGCCGACCAGATAATCCGCGCCCTTGCTCCCAGTAAGCTTGTCGTCTCCTGATGCACCGTAAAGGCTGTCAGCCCCACTGCCGCCAATGAGCTTGTCCTTTCCGCTCTGGCCTTTCAGCATGTCGTTTCCCGTACCCCCAGCCAAGGTATCGTCGTGCTTCCCACCTAACAGCTTGTCCTGTCCGCTCTGGCCTTTCAGCATGTCGTTTCCCGTACCCCCAGCCAAGGTATCGTCGTGCTTCCCACCTAACAGCGTGTCTAGTTCACCCTGACCTTTGAGAAAGTCGGCGCCACCACCACCTTTAAGGAGGTCATTGTTCTTACCTCCTTTGATGAGATCGATGCCTCCGCCGCCATTCAGGGTATCTGAGCCTCCACGTCCTAACAGGGTATCATTTCCAGCGTAACCGAAGAATGTATCTGCAATGGAGGTTCCGATCAGCAGATCGTCACCTGAGCTATCCGCCTGAGTGGTATCCTCTTGCGGCTCCAGATAGGTGATAGTCGTGTCTCCGCCTTCGTTCACTACTTTGAATGTTCCATCTTCGAAATCTCCTTCTAGGGTGATCGTCGTCTCCTTGATGCCATCACCATCTGTATCGATATCGAGGATGGCAGAGCCGAAGGTTACAGACATATCGTCTGAACTGAAAATGGCGCCTTGCAACATGATCTTGTCGTCAGTTTCGAAGCCTACAATTACATCCTCGTTTAGGGACTGAGCAGTGCCTTTAACCGTACTTCCGGCACCAGTCGCAAGGATCAGCTCTTCCTTGATCTCTGAAGCCACAAGACTGTCAACGCCTTCTTCCTGGATAACTTGGTCAAGAATGCCGGAGACGACAGCACCACCGTCTAGGAAAGAGAAGCCGTATGCGAAAAGACCTGAATCGTAAGAGTTGTCGCCGGTATCCGCCACCGCGATCTTGATTGTATTCTCTCCCTGCACGAGCGGCGCGCGGATACTCATAGGCTCGCTAAACCCATCCCATTCCACGGGGTATAGGCTGCCTGTGTTATCGATGAAGTTTCCTTGATCGATGTTCGACTGCATGACGGAAAGAGGATAGTTTGGATCATTATTAAATAGCGCGTAGTTCACACCATTCACATAGACGCCAGCGATATCCACGAAAGAACTATCCGAGTATTCTGGATATTCATCTGATCCGAAAACCAAGCTAAAACGGAGGCCATCGATATCAGGGTCAGTTACATTGATTGTCAAGGACACAACTGCAGCATCACCGGTTGAGCCGGCTGCCGGAAAAGCCGCTTCTACAGAAGCTCCTAGGTCGGCGTCGCCATCGGTGATATGTTCTACAGTGAAGGAGCTGGATGTATTGCTGTTCCCAACTAGGCCTCCTGATGAAAGGAAAATACCATTGGTGATTGTAGCAACTGTTCCTATCTCGAATTCAGGTACAATATAACCGGCCGTTTCGGCCCCAGTATAAGTTACACTTGACGCAGCTCCGTCGAGGGCACCATCGAAAAATGCTTCGATGGCATCCTCGGCAGTGTCTAAGCCCAGAGACACCGCATTATTGGCAAATGTGTCTAAGGTGAAGTCTCCAAAAGAAACCGCGTCCGATAAAAATCCATTCTCTGTCAGCACTTCTGCATCATTGAACTCGAGCTTTTCAATTGAGGTAAGCTCATCAGTTCTGCCAACGCTGTCTGTGACTAAAATTGCAGTTTCACCATTTTCGAGTATGTAATCTGCTAGGTCCCCATCGAAGACTGCAGTATCAAAGCCTGCGCCTCCTTTGATGGTGTCCGCACCCTTACCACCCTCAAGAATATCATTCCCCCCAAGGCCGTTTAGGATATCCCTGCCACCGAGTCCTTTGATTTTGTTTCCACCGGTAGAACCAATTAAAATGTCGCCGAAGTTCGATCCAATCACCGCTTCAATGCTATCGAGAACTTCGTGCTTGTTATCGTAAGACGCGCCCGCATTGAACGCGAACCCGGCGCCAAGCCAGACGGCGACACCAGACCCAGTCTTCTCATCTGAGTAGCTTACGGTGTCATAGCCGGAGCCACCATCGATCGTGTCATTCTGAGGGGCGCTGTGGATCAAGTCGTTGCCTCCGCCCGCCTTGACCTCGGTCCGCTTGTCTTGATCTAACCAGAATTCTTCATTTAATGCGGAGCCAATCATCGGAGAGCCTTTACTAAGATGATCGAGAGGATTGTTTGCGGCATCAACAATTGTCTTAACCATAGCGGTTCTCTCATCATAAGAGGATGGATCGTTGATGTTGTTGCCGAAGATTTTCCAAGTATCTACGTCGAGTGCGACATGGCCAGAAGAACTTGTAGAAGAATCTACAAAATTGAAGCTACCACGGTTTGCAGGATCATCAATGACTTCGAACTGACCAGCCCAATAGCGTATAACGTATTCCTGTGAAGTGCCATCGGGCTTTACCTGGACAATTTTAAAGGTATCTTTGTATCCGTCACCAAACCTATGGAAAGCATTTTTCAAAGCAGGAAGAAACTTGCTCTCAGACAATCCATCTAGCAAAAGATCCTCATAGTTTTTGTCTTCTGTGAGAATATTTCTGGCAAAGTGGATCAAAGCTACCTGCTTTACGGAAGTGATCTCAAAATCAGCCGCTTTGAAGCCATTGGAAGAGATGTCAGCCGCAGCATCGCCATCAAAGAAACTGGCAATATTGAGAGTTAGCCCATCAACAACAACTTCACCTAATTGGTTTAAATCTTCAAGTTTAGCAAGGAAGGCATCCAAAATCCCTTCTTCATGTGCAGCCTGCATTTCCGATACAACTTCCTGTATCGCATCTTGAAAGTCACTTTGAATCCTATTCTCAGGTGAATTCTTAAGACCTGTGGCGATTAAAAATTCATAGGCAATCGAAGCGTACTCGGACTTGAACGGATCAAGGTCAAAAGATTTCCATTCTGATTCGTAGGAGTCAGAATTCGCGTTGAAAATAAAATTTTTCCAGCTAATTTCAGAATATGGCACAATAAAGATCCTCTTAGCTCTCACACGGTAAGCGCAAGTCATTCAATAAAAGTCAAGCGGATGCTTTCCGCATGTCCGCTTAAATGTTGCAGACTCACTTTAGAGTCCACGTACGAATATTTATCCGGTTAGCTTTCAGCATTTCCGGTTTTATTGCCCTCCTTTGGGATTTGCACCCTTATTTCGTGAAAGGCCTTTTGGGATCCGTGAGTGGTCGCTGGATGGTACACTTATCATAGTGGCAACCTTATCAAAACTATTTTATTACAGAATCTCTAGGCGAATAAAGTGTAATACAAAATATCGAGTTATGTCTCTGTTTGAGAAATTTCTATACATTTCGACTACCACCGCAATGAACGGAAAAGGTGGGCTCTACAGCGTAAGTCCGACACAGACCCTTTCCCTCCTGCAATAACCTAAAGAATGAAAAATAAAGTCTGAATAGCCTTATTTAGTTGGGCCTGAGAAAAGATTTTCGGGAAATTAAATGAGTGCGAGCGACTACAAAAACTAAGCTAAAAAGTCAGATATCCGTGAAGCAGAATGAGAGCAAAACCGACAATCTCACTTCACAATTTAAAGCCTATATTACCAATTGCGGCTTCCGAATTCTTAAAACTTGAACTAAATATTTTGCGCCCCACCTCAGGAGCACATAGAGGTGGAATTTTCTCGGTAGAAAGAAAGAGGAGAATCTTGTGAAGAAGACACATTTCGCCGCGACCCCGATAATGCGCCTTTTTTGCCACATCTTCGCGATATCCCTGCCGAGATACCTTGCCGTGAGTGTGGAATGAGCAGCGGCTAACTTTTCATGTGCGGGCGAAGAATGGTTGGATCATTCAGTCGATCAGGCGGTCAAGCCCCCCTTTTTTGGGCGGCAATGCTGGTTGCCGTTCGATGGGCCTTGAGGTATATTGCATCTCTGATCACAATCATATGCTCTCCTTGCTCAGCGGTCATGCCCGCCATTATCCGGCCGAAGATGCCTTTCTCGCTCCAGCGCTTCCAATTGCTGTAATGCGCCATAGGTAGCTTTTGTGCTGCTGGAGAATCTCGCCACAACAGCCATTGCAATTGATAAAGATAATCCCGCTCAAATCACGCTTGTCATCAATCCGAGGCTTGCCATGCGATTTCGAAAAGAATGGTCCCAAACGTTCGATCTGCGCGCCGGTTCGCCAGAAAAGGTCGTTCTTGTCACCGCTCCGCTTTTCGTGGAGTGAATAACGCTGCACAACGAAAATCAATGCATTTTGAGCCTAAAGGCTGGCGCGTTTAATTTTGAAATTAGATACCACGCTGTGCAAACTGATAACATTTTCCTCTAGCACTACGATTGTGAACATCTCTGCCTCCACAAGGACGGCATAGTATTGGTGCAGAAGCTTTAAATTTTCCAATAAATTCAACACGCCAGCTCACAGTGAAAATTCGCGCCAAAAAAGTGGTGAGTTCGAACAGATAAAATCAAGCTCCTACTAACGCTGCGCAACGCTTGTCAGGGAGTGACATTTAACAGCTGCCTTGGTAGCTCGTAAAGGTACAGCGTGACGATAAAAACCGTACCGAGCAGTAGAAATGTCGGGCAAAGGGTATAAGAAACATTCAGAATCCGCTCGTGCTTCCTCCAAAGAATCCACCTTGGCGCTAGAGAAAGGAATGTGCAGCCTGAGACTATCCCCAATACTATCGATGCCCAAGATAGGTACACCAAAATTATTTTTTCAACGGTAAGTCCATCCCCATGCAGCTTCTGCTCGACTGACCACACAACGACAAGCGATGGGATGGCAAGAGCAAACACCAAGAGACTAAGAATGTGCTTAATTATATCTACCCTAATTTCCTGAATCTGCTTTCTATGATTCTTGTTGCTGTAAGTGTATGTGCTGCCGTCATTTTTCTGCATATCAAGATCGTCAAATGTTGCTTGCGATGAAAGAATGATTTAAATTAACCCGTTTTTGGTATCAATATGATTGAGATAAGATTGCGCCAGAGAGTGAGCCATCTCCCCCGAAACTCGGACACTGACGTAGGCTACAAATTACTGCCTGCTGAATTTCGACGAGAAGGAGATCACAGTTGTTGAAACGGAAGGACGTTGATGATGTAACCGCACCCGACGGCACTGGAAGTGCCGATGTGGGATCGCAACAATCCTTTTTGGCAGGGGGTCATGCCGGAGGTTAACACTGTCGGACTCGATCTCGCGAATGACCTGCCCCCCCCCCCCCCCCCCCGCCCCCCCCCCTCCCCCCCCACCCCCCCCAAGCGCGCCCACCGCCCCGACCTCCTTCACCACCCTCTCTTACCATCAAGCCCACTCCCAGAAACGAC
>NZ_CAKZMP010000404.1 GCF_937128705.1 uncultured Kiloniella sp.
GCTGAGGTAGGAAACACCGTTTGGTTCTTTTTCTTTGGAATCCCGCTTTTTCTTGTTGGGTATATGATTGATCGTGATGAGAAGAAAACAGTGATGCCGCCTTTTCAAGAGGTTATCCTCGTCTCTTTGGTATGTATGACGGTGTTGGGAATATTGTTGATACCTGCGTCAGGATTTTGGTTGATGACACCTGCAATATTCGGGTTTTACTTGAAGAATAAATCGGCTAATGACAATTGGAACTAAATCGTCTCGGGGATGTATGACAGGTCATTTTGACGGATAGGGTTCTAAGGCTCGTCCGTAATGAAGGTAATGGGATGGCTTTGAAAGGCTGTGCCATGTATCTGCGATGTAGAAACGTGGAAATGCAGATGGGGTGCCGTGGAATAGCCTGTGTTTCCTGAATAGGCGATAAGCTGACCTTTATTTACCTTATCACCTATTTGGACAACAACACCGTCTTTCTTAAGGTGCAGATACTGACCTATTGTTCTATCGGGATGTTGGATCCAGAGATAATTTTCTTCGCTTTTATATTTATTCGAAGCGCCACCACGGGATGAATCTTCCCTGAGTGAAATGACAGTCCCTTCGCGTGCCGCCAAAATTTCTGACCCCACAGGCATTGCCCAATCAATGGCAAAGCTATTTGGCCCAGTGTGAGAAAATGCTCCATTCGGTCCCTGAGAGATGGGGTAGGATTTGGCTTTTGGAAAAGGGAGTTGGTAGAGCACAGTGTCATCGTGTTTGGCGCTGCCTGTGTCGGGATGGAGCTGTGAAGTCCAGCTGTAACGCCACTCACCATGGCTTTTTGCCTTTATCGTGAGAATGCTTTTAATTTCATTTGGGGCAAGTCGCACGTTCGCTGTTTTTTTTGCAGGTATTACATTATGCCCCGTCATTTGTAGCGATATGCGCATAGGAAAAGCATAGTTGTTTTGGGCACTAATCTGGGCGAGTTTATTATCCTCTACTGTCAGATAACAAACCTTATTGTGATGAAAGCAGTCTTCACGCTCACCAGCGTTGGTTGCTGTTGCGGATGATAAAAAAAGGCATGTCAGTAGAGCGCTTACAAGGCTATAAAAGGGGAGAGAAGTAAGGGGAAGATGTTTCATGTTCTTACGCGAGACTCTCCTGTGTTAATGAGCCAGTTTTACTAGCCTGTTTCTCTTGGATGCGTACTATCCGTCACTTAATTAGAGACGAGACGTTACCCAAGCAACAAGCTGTCACTATCGAGTTCCTCGCCTCTAACCCTGCCAAACATGTCAACGAGATCGTGGATCGTCATGGAACTACGTTCTTCGCCAGAAACATCCAAGACAACTTGTCCTTCATGAAGCATTACTGTTCTTGTCCCAAACTGAAGAGCCTGTCCCATAGAGTGGGTAATCATCAAGGTCGTGATGCCAGTTTCTTTGACAATATCATTGGTGAGTTCTAGCACAAAAGCTTGCATTCTGGGGTCAAGTGCGGCCGTGTGCTCATCAAGAAGCAGGCATTTTGTTGGTTGTAATGTTGCCATGATCAGGCTGACGGCTTGTCGCTGACCACCGCTGAGAAGTCCCATCTTGTCTGCTAGACGGTCTTCCAAACCTAACCGTAGGCGAGACAAACGTTCTCTGAAAAGTTCACGCTTGGTATTATTTATTGCCAGACCAAAGCCGCGTTTTTGCCCCCTTGAATGGGCAAGAGAAAGATTTTCTTCTATGGTTAAAGCTTCACAGGTTCCCGCAAGAGGATCTTGGAAAACCCGCGAGACCAAACTACTCCGTCGCGCTGCTTTCCATCGGCTGACGTCTTTTCCGTCAATTGTAATGGCACCACTGTCGGCGATTAACTCACCGGTCAAACAGTTCATAAATGTGGATTTTCCAGCACCGTTTGACCCGATGACAGTAACAAATTCCCCTTCGGCAACAGACAAATTTACACCTTGAAGTGCTTTGTTTTCGTTTGGCGTGTTTTTGCCAAAAGTGATGCGGAGATCTTGAACATTGATCATCTTAGTGCCCCCGCTTCATCAGTTTTTTGAGGGGATTTTTAGCCCCGGGTAAAATCAAGGCAATTGTTACCAATAAGGCAGTAACCAGGTTGAGGTCGGAAGGTTCCAACCCAATACTATCCGCGTTAAGGGCGAGACCAATGGCGATGCGATAGACGATTGATCCAAAGATACAGGCAAGAACGGCCATCAGCATACCGCGTGTCGAGAAAATTGCTTCACCGGCGATAAGGGCTGCAAGGCCAATAACGATGGTCCCCGTGCCAATGGTGATATCTGCAAAACCGTTCATTTGGGCAAACAAAGCCCCAGCCAAACCAACAAGGGCGTTTGAAAGAGCCATGCCAATATAGGTTGTCTTGTTGGTATCAATTCCCTGTGCGCGGGCCATTTTCTGATTTGCACCGGTTGAACGCATGGCTAGTCCATAGTCAGAATTCAGGAACCGGGCGACAATAATAGCAACGATAAAGACAATAATAGCCGCGATAATTGGCTTAAGATAATAACCTGGCAGCCCTTGACCTTCAAAAGATGTCAGAATTGTCTCTTCTGTGATTATTGGTACATTCGGGCGCCCCATAATCCGCAGATTGATTGAATAGAGGGCAATCATGGTCAAGATAGATGCGAGTAGATTGAGAATCTTGAAGCGCAGGTTCAAAAATGCAGTGACCAGTCCGGCCATGCCGCCAGCAAAGAAGGCAATAACCGTTGCCAATACCGGGTTACATCCTGAGACGATCATCGTTGCGCAGACGGCAGCCCCCAAGGGAAACGATCCGTCAATTGTTAGATCGGGAAAGTCGAGAATTCTGAATGACAAGAAGACGGCTAAAGCAATTAGACCGTAGATCAGACCTAATTCGATGGCACCCATAAAGGAAATAAGGTTCATTTATCCGAAGCCTTGCGGCTCTCTAACTGTTGTGTTTTTACGTAGATCACGCTGCTTGGATAGTTCCATAACGCAAGAAGGCGAAATCCGCAAAACGAATTTCGCCTTCCTTGAAGGCTTTTATATCACTGTTGTTTTTGACAGCGATAGAACAAGCGATATTATTTGATCACTTCTGTTGCGCGCGCGATGACTTCTGGAGAAAGGGTTACGCCCATTTTCTCTGCCATTGCCGGGTTCACAAAAAGATTGGTTTTGCTCACGCCCTGAAATGCAATATCACCTGCTGCTTTACCCTTGAGGATTTCAACAACAACTTTACCTGTTTGGCGACCGACATCGTAGTAGTCAAAGCCAAGCGCAGCTAATGCACCGCGTTTCACAGAATCTGTATCCCCAGCATAAACAGGGATCTGGTGATCGATACCAACTTTCACCACAGCTTCGAAAGCTGAGATGATTGTGTTGTCCGTTGCAACATAAATAACATCGGCTTTACCGATCAGGTTTTGTGCCGCGGTTAGTACTTCACCCGTTTTTGTTGCCGGGGATGCAATAACGTCAAAGCCCTGGGCTGCACCGTGTTTCTTCACAAGATCCAATAGAACAACAGAGTTTGCTTCGCCCGGGTTATAGGGAACACCGATGCTTTTCGCATTTGGTGTCAGTTCCTTGATCAGGGCAATGTGCTGATCAATAGGTGAAAGATCGCTCACGCCTGTAACATTTGTACCTGATGGACCTTCATTGGCAACAAGCTTGGCTGCGACAGGGTCGGTAACGGCAGAGAAAACAACGGGAATGTCTTTTGTCGCTGCGACAACAGCTTGTGCAGAAGGCGTTGCAATTGGGACGATAACATCAGGACCATTCCCAATGTATTCTCTGGCAATTTGAGCTGCAGTTGCGGGATTACCCTGTGCACTTTTATAAAGGAACGTAAGGTTTTTACCTTCTTCGTAGCCCTGAGCTTTCAGTTCGTCGCGTACGCCGTCACGTACAGCATCAAGAGCGGGGTGTTCGACAATAGCAGTTGTGGCAACAACAACATCTTCAGCTTGCGCTGCAAATGGAAGCGATAGGCCAAGTGCTAAAGTAGCTGCAATAAATTTGGATCCCAAATTTTTTGAAATCATGATGTGCCTCCGAGATAGCAATTATATATTCGTTTGTATGGTTCAGAACGCCATGATACTCGCAGAGAAATAGGGTATCAGGAGTCTGTCCAATTTATTGTGATGTATTAATCCTTGTCACTGCCATGAAAGCAAGAAGATATGTTGAAGTGATCGGATGTTTTTTATGGATTTAAATTCTAAATAAATGCCCTAGTCCAAGCCGAATATAAGATCGTAAATCACGATTAGGCCTTTTCTTGTTCATAATGAGAAAACCCGACATAGTGCATGGGATTTAGTGTTTGAATGATATCAGCAGACCTGTAGAGATTTAATGCGGACCGTTTTATGAAAGATAAGAATCAGGCCAGTACGACATCCAGACGTATGGCAAAAGCCTCTTTGGAAACGTTGGAAGAATTTGTCTTGCGCCCCGATCCGACGAAAGAAGGATTAACTGAAGCGGTAAAAGGAACGGATCAGGATGGAAATGTAATTGAAATTCCTGTTGTGGTCGAAAAACCTTTAACTCTTTTCCTGAATGGGCAGGAAATTGTAACGATGATGACCATCGGTGATTACCCTGATTATTTGGCAGTTGGCTATCTTTTAAATCAAAATATGCTACGCCGTGATGATGTGATCACAGCCATTGATGTGGATGAAGAGCTGGATCTGGTTGTCGTTCGCACTGAACGTGAAACCAACTACGAAGAAAAATTGAAAAAGAAAACACGTACATCTGGATGTGCTCAAGGGACTGTCTTTGGGGATTTGATGGAAAAGTTCGAAGATATAAAGCTACCCTCTGATGCCAAAATTCACACATCATGGATCTACGCACTCAGTCGTAAAATCAACATGGTACCGAGTTTGTACTTGGAAGCTGGTGCGATACACGGGTGTGTTTTATGCCAGAGCGATCAGCCTTTAATTTATATCGAAGATGTCGGGCGTCATAACGCCGTTGATAAAATTGCGGGTTATATGTTTTTGAATAACATTACAGCTTCAGACAAGATCTTCTACACAACGGGTCGTTTGACATCAGAGATGGTGATCAAAACAGTGCAGATGGGTATTCCTGTACTGGTTTCCCGTTCCGGTTTCACGGCATGGGGTGTTGATCTGGCAAAAGAAGCGGGTCTTACATTAATTGGTCGCGCCAAGGGTAAACGTTTCACAGCCCTGGCCGGACAGGACCGAATTGTATTCGACCATCAGGACTCAGATTTGGAAGATGAAAACCCACGCCATCAAAGAGCGGCAGCCCGTGGGACAGATAATATAACCCAAGGAACTGAAACTAAAGAGAGCCAAGCCGATGACTGATGTTGCGGGTGTGATACTGGCCGGTGGGCTGGCCCGCCGCATGGGTGGCGGTGATAAGGGCATGAAATCATTGGCCGGGGAGAGCTTGCTCACCCGCATTATCAAGCGAATAAAGCCACAAGTCGGACCGCTGGTGTTAAACGCTAATGGTGATAGTGATCGATTTAAGGCTTTTTCGTTACCTGTAGCAGCAGACGTCGTTGATGATAACCCCGGTCCTTTGGCTGGGGTGCTCACGGGGCTAGAGTGGGTTGCAAGACATTCCCCTGATGCGAAATGGATGGTATCGGTTCCTTGTGATGCGCCTTTTGTACCTGTGGATCTCGTTGAAAGATTAGTATCAGAGGCAAGTAAACAGAATTTACCTTTGGCTTGTGCCATGTCGCATGGACGAACGCATCCTGTTGTTGGTTTGTGGTCTGTTGCCCTACGTGATGATTTACGCCAAGCAATCGTGCACGAAGAAATGCGCAAGGTCGATCGCTGGACTGAACGTCATGGAATTTGTCACGTTTCATTCGATGATGTTGTCATCGGGAATGAAACGGTTGATCCCTTTTTCAACGCCAACAAACTGGATGATTTGTTAAAGGTCGAGAGTTTGTTGAGGGAATGAAAAAGTGGGTGGCATTTTTGCGAAAGTGAATGTGTAAGATTAGGCTTTGCTAATCTTACAGGCATCATGCTTATTAAACGCTCGCCAGTCATTATATCGGGGTGTGATGGCAACTATTATATAGTGCTTTCATACCCTGATATAACTCTGTCTTCGTACAATTTTACGTCGATATAAACGTCGAGATCAAATCAGCCTAAATCTTTG
Source organism: uncultured Kiloniella sp. (assembly GCF_937128705.1). Lineage (GTDB taxonomy): Bacteria > Pseudomonadota > Alphaproteobacteria > Kiloniellales > Kiloniellaceae > Kiloniella. The sequence continues at coordinate 6,183 of NZ_CAKZMP010000404.1, forward strand.
CCTAACGGGTTGCTATCGGTTACTGATTGGTTACGTCAAAATTATCCTGTCTGTGGATAGCTGCAGAAAAATTTGCTATTGAGCTATCCTTTCTTCACATGATCTCTTCATAGGGAAAATTCATTTGTCGCAGTCTGCTGTTATGCCCGATAAACCTGTGTCATTGCAAAAGCCACCAGCCAGCTTGTCTTGGTTGATGTGGTTATTGGGGGCCATGCTCTTCTTGATTGGGTTCTTTCACCGTATTGCCTTTGGCGTTATGGCAGAGCCTTTGACGATTGAGTTTGGATTGACGGCAACAACCTTAGGGACGTTGGCGAGCTTTTATTATTATAGTTATGTGGTTATGCAAGTACCTGTTGGCGTTATGGCGGATCGTTTTGGCCCGCGAAAACTTTTAACAACAGGGGCGATTGTCGCGGCAATCGGAACTGCGATTTTTGCACTTGCGCCTAATTACTGGATTATCAGTTTTGGTCGCTTGTTGATCGGTGGCTCAGTGGCTGTCGCTTTTGTCACAATGATGAAGATAGCTCTGCATTGGTTTGACCTAAAACGCTTTGCACTTCTGGTTGGCCTTGGGCTTCTTTCGGGCAATCTGGGGGCTGTTGTCGCGGGGGCGCCGCTACAGCAAATGATAGAGTTGATTGGCTGGCGCTATGTCATGCTTGGCTTTGCAGGGATTACAGGTGTACTGGCATTAGCTACAGGCATTTGGTTGCGGGATGATCCGACGGATCTTGGCTATAAAAGCTATGGTCATGAGCACGATGAAACTCAACCAAAACAGTCCATTTGGGCTGATTTAAAAGAAGCCATTACCTATCGTACGGTTTTTCTTTTGACGTTGGCATGCGGAGCATCTGCAGGGTCAATGCTTACCTTTGGCGGGCTTTGGGGAGTGCCTTTTCTCAAGGTCGCTTATGGTTTCTCCACATCAGAAGCAGCACTAATTACCACTGTTACATTGCTTGTGTGGGCCGGAAGCGGCGTATTGCTTGGGCATTGGTCCGATGCATCAGGGAAACGAAAAATTCCCTTTTTTGTGCTGGCACTTGTGGCTGCGTTAGGTTGGTTTGTTGTTACGCAGATACCTGATCTTCCTCTGATTGTTCTTGGTTTGGCATTATTTTCTGCCGCCGCAGGAAGTTGTATTATGATTGTTGGTCTGTCCTGGGCCAAAGAAGCTGTTCCTGCTCGACTGCAAGGAACATCGCTAGGTTGGTGTAATACAGGTGTTATGATTGGCCCAATGGTTCTGCAACCTCTGACGGGTATTTTGATAGATCTAAACTGGAATGGTGCAACAGAAGCGGGGCAGCGTATCTATGATGTTCCTGCTTTTGAAGCCGGATTTATCCCGATGATCATCTGGTTGGTTGTTGCATCTGTTTTGGTATTGTTTGCTCAAGAAAAACAAAATTCCTTTAAATAATACGGGAATCAATAAGGGCCACCTTTAGTCGGGTAGCCCTTATCTTTTATATAATGGGTAATGCTATTTAATGGTCACTGCATAATTAGATACATCTCCAACTTCTTTAATCAGGTCTTTTGCTTTCAAGAAATCTGCAAAATCGCTGTAACGTCCTTCATCCAAAGCCGCTGGACGTAGAGCAAATCGCGGAAGAGTATCCTTCCAGGCTCTTCGGTTCAGTTCGTCGTCAAGATCTGGATAGGCTTTGATGAAAAGGGTCCAGCTTTCTTGTGGGTGATTGATAAGATAAGTGGTGGCTTGCTCTAAAGCTTTAAGAAAACGGGGGAAGCGCGGGTCGTCGACATTCTGGTTGTTCGCTACCAGAATAAGTTCGTCATATGAAGGTACGCCTTCCTCTTCGACGTAGAATGCCCGACCTGGTTTTCCAACAATATCCATCTGGTTCAATTCAAAATTACGAAAAGCCCCGATGACGGCGTCTACCTGACCTGAAATAAGCGATGGAGAGAGTGTGAAATTGACATTGATTAGTTCGACATCTTTTACGCCGAGACCGTGTTTTTCCAGCATTGCATCCAGAATAACATCTTCGAAACCACCAACAGAATAACCAACCTTGCGGCCTTTCAAGTCAGCAATGGATTTAATTGGGCTGTCTTTAAGGACAACAAGAGAATTCAACGGTGTCGCTACCAGTGTTCCCACACGGGTTAGCGGAAGCCCTTCGGCGACTTGTAAGTGAAGTTGAGGTTGGTAAGAAACCGCAAGCGCGGCCTTTCCTGCAGCAACCAGTTTGGGCGGATCGTTCGGATCTGCCGGGGCGATCAGATCTACGTCTAACCCCTGTTCACTAAAGAAACCCTTTTCTTTCGCGACAACCAATGTGGCGTGATCAGGGTTTACGAACCAGTCTAATAAGACGGTTAGTTTTTCATTGGCAACAGCTTGTGTGGAAAGGCTTAACAAACCGCCCAAAGCAAGAGCCGCAGTCATAAATTTTCGTAACATTATAAGGTCCTTATGTAAGGTTATTTATCGTGTTTTATGATCATCAAGTGAAAGGTGTCGAAGAAGTTTGTGTAAGAGATGGTCTGTTGTCAGATAGAGAGAAATAGCCATGATGGAGAGTATGAGGAGGGCGGCAAACATCAGATCAATTTGCATACGTCCGTTTGCATGAAGCATCAGGTAGCCTAGACCCTCTGATGAACCGACCCACTCGCCGACAATGGCCCCAATTGGTGCTGTTGCCATTGCGACGCGCAAGCCTGATGACAGTGCAGGTAGGGCAAGGGGGATGCGAACGTGGACCAGAAAAGCCAGTGGCTTTGCCCCCATAACCTGGGCCAGTGCTTGCCAATCTCTTGGTGTGCGTCTAAGTCCGTCGTAAAAGGCGGCTGTGACGGGGAAATAAATGATCAAAACGGCCATGGCAATCTTTGACGGCAGACCATACCCCAACCATAAAACCAGAATAGGAGCGAGGGCAAAAACAGGCAAAGACTGAGTGATGACAAGCAAAGGTGTTAACCAGTCACGTGCGGATTTAACCGTGGCAAGGACCAAGGCCGAACAACATCCCAGCAAGCTGCCAATAAGAAAGCCAAGAATGATTTCAAGCAGGGTTATGCCTGCGTGATTGATCAGTGTATCAAATCGTTGGAACAGGGCTTGGAAAACAGAGAGGGGATCGGGGAGGATATAGGGCGGAACTTCGGTCGTATAAATCAACAACTGCCAAGCCAGAAGAAGTCCGATAATAATTATGAACGGGCGTGCGCACTTTATCATGACAAACCTTCGTTATCAGAAAGCTGTTTCATCAAAGTTTCGTGCTCTTCTAGCACAAGTTCGTTCTTGATGTTTCGTGGTGGGCAGGTAGAAGGCGTTAATGTCTCTACACTGGAAATTGTCGGCCCTTTTAACACGTAAACTATGTCTGCGAGTTTTAAGGCCTCAAGCGGGTCGTGGGTGATCATGACAACGGTTTTGTTCGTCAGATATCGAAAGGTGAGGTCGTGCATTTCTGCGCGTGTTATGGCATCCAGTGCCGAGAAGGGCTCATCCA